>DAWK01000115.1 GCA_002509745.1 Methanobacteriaceae archaeon UBA349
AATCATTTTCTTTTATTTCTTTTAATGGAACAGTGAAGCATTGGGCTTTACGATCTTCCAGCTCTTCAGGGTTTTTATATTTATATTTTTCAATAATATCTGGAATGTCCCCTTTACCGTCGATAAAAGTCCTCTTATCGTCCAGGGAATAACCGTCGGCCTCCATGTCATAGAACCACACATTTTCTGTGGGTTCACCTTTGGTAAAGATTAAAATACCAGTGGATACTCCAGCATAAGGCTTGAATACACCAGAAGGCATGGATATAACTGCGTCCAATCTACAATCTTCTAAAAGTTTTTGTCTTATGGATTTATGGGCCTTTGAGTTTCCAAATAAAACACCCTGGGGAACAATTACTGCACAGCGGCCACCAATGGTCAATATGTTGTACATTAACTCTAAGAATAGAATTTCGGTTTTACTGGTGTTTATGGAAAAATCGTCACTGAGCTCATCTTTATTTATACTTCCCTTAAATGGTGGGTTGGCCAGTACAACATCAAAATTAGGATGCTGGCTGTAACGCATAGACAAGGTGTTGGTTTGATCTATCTTTGGATTGCTGATGCCGTGCATCATAAGGTTCATTAAAGAGATTCTCACCATAGTCTGGTCAAAATCATATCCATATAATGATTTATTTTTTAGAAACTTGAATTCATCAGGACTTAATTTGTCCCCTTTGAAGTTGTAAGGGTTTCCATCTTCATCTATCTTGATTAGATCTTCGGAAGTGTTATTTTTTAGAATGTGCTGGTAGGCATTGACTAAAAAACCAGCGGTACCACAGGCCGGGTCGCAGATAGTTTCCCCGATTTTAGGGTCTAATAATTCCACCATCATCTGGATGATGTGTCTGGGAGTTCTAAATTGGCCGTTTTTACCAGAGGTTTTAAGTTCAGATAAAAGGTACTCGTAGATATCCCCTTTGGTGTCCAGGTTCTGATCCTTGATGTGCATACCGTCAATGATACTGGTGGCCTCAGTTAATAGAGTACCAGTGGGAATGGCAAAGACAGCATCTTTCATATAACGACTGTAGAGTGAGTCATCATCTCCTAAATCTCTAAGGAAAGGAAATACTTTATCCCGAACATGGTCCAGCATCTCATCAGAGGCCATGTTATTCCACTGTGACCAGCGGCAATCAGGACAGTCTTTAAAGAGGGATTCGAATGGTTCTCCACTTAATTGAACATTCTTTTCCTTGGCGATCTCATCATCATCTAAACGTTTCATGAACATTAAGTAGGACATCTGTTCAATGGCCTGCAAGGGATTGGATATCCCACTACTCCAGAACTTATCCCATAACTGATTAATCTTTGATTTGAGGTCTGAATCTAACATACAAGTTCTCCTTTAAAGGCCTTTTGCATTAGGGTATTGAATAGGTTGTCTATTTCTTGTTTTGATTGGGCCTGATGGGTTTTTAGTGTTTCTACTTGCTGGACGATTTGGGCGAATTGATTTTGGAGGGTTATTGGAGACAATAATATGGGCAAAACTTTCAAATCTCGAATATTAATTTGTTTTAAAGTTGCTCCTTTAGTATTTCCTTGAATGTATCTTGATGCGAAATCTGATTTTAAAAATTCATTTAAATAAAATATATTAATCAATTCAAGATTAGGTTTAATAACTGCAATTCCCCTTGTCACATTATACCATTTGACTTTCTCATCAGATAATGCTGTGTTACCAGTAGTTCCCCTTACAGTTATTAAAATCTCATTTCCATCTAATTTAGTTCTTTTATACTTTTTTTCTATTTCAGGATCTACTTTTTTAATATTATTATGAATAAGCTTGTTATTTATAATATCAACCGGCCTAACTACGCCAATCCCATTTTTAAATTCATCACCCGGTTGCACAATCCCATAAGATATTGAACTTCCTTCTTTAATGAGTTTTTCCAAATTCTTTATTTCCCAATTATTTGAATTGATTTCAGGATCTCCAAACATCTCTAGAAAGACACTTCTCAAATACCCATCGGCCAATTCATCAGATTCGGCCCGCCATTCTTTCAGTTTTTCGGCCTTTTCCAGGATTTCGACTATTTTCTTTTGGGTTTCTATTGGTGAAATAACGATTTTTTTATTTTTTAAATATTTATAATGTCTATCATAACCATGATCTTCAATTTTGAGACCTTTTAAAAAATAATAAAGATATTTAACATTGAAAAGCTCTTTTTTTGGGATAATAATCTTTGTTCCATCAGCACCTAATGAAAAAGGAAAATCTATGTATTTAAAAATACGTGTGTGATCCCCAAAAATAATAATTGGTAACTCACCTTGGAAAACTTTTTCTGCGTCATTTGTATATCCTGCAATAAAATCAACACTCTGATCAATTATTGGATAATCACCAAGTTCTAGATAATCTTTTTTTGGGACTTTTAGTTTATTAGAAGCTGTTACTTTTTCAATACAATCTGAAAAATTTAGAATTTTCCATTTGTCTGGTAAATTTTTATTAAACATATTTTATTCCCATTAATTGATCAATCATCTATTTTTAAGTCCTCTTTTAATTCGAGAATATTGTTCAATCCAATTATTTTGAGATTAACATTATTTAAGGCTACAAATTTTGGTTTTGATAAATAACCATCCACAACTCTTTGTATTTCATCATCATAATCATAATTAAATACCAAAAATATCTTTTCCACATTTATATCTCTCTTTTGGTAATTCTCGAGATGATTAGATGCTTGCTTCATTAACTTTTCAATATTGGACTTTCTAGCTCTAGGATTATCTTTAACATAGTTTTTCACTTCAATAATTGAATATCCATCTTCGGAAGTTTTTACGACGATATCTTTTTCTGAATCATCCTCTTTTTCCAACTGGACTCCCGGCAACCACTCTCGTTCTGTTTCATTAACTAAAAACATAGTCAATACTTGAATAAGTCCCTCGTTTTGCATAAGAAAGTCAGCCAATAATGGTTTAAAATAATAATATGTAGCGAAATATAAATTATTTTTACAAATTGGGCAAATAATTTGAGGTTGAGCAGTGTGACCTAATATATAGAACGAATAATGTTCATGAAATTGATTTTCACACCAAAATAGTGATACAAATGGTTCTATTACTTTATAGTTCATTAGAAGATCTTCTGTGATGTTTTCATATTTGATTTCATCAATGCTAGCAGTCTTTGTAATTTTATTCCTACTTTTAATACCTGCCCTAATTATTTGAGCTTTAGATGAATTTACAAATGATATTCCACCGGGAATTAAATCTGCACTAGCTAATCTACCAACTTTTTTAATCAATTCTTGCTTTTTATCGTCAGGTAGATTTTTATTGATTAATGAGAAAGCCTCCAAACCTTTGCCCGTGAGCACTTTACGCAAAATATTAACTTCTTTTCCTTTGAAATATTTTGGATATTTCTTTAAAAGTTTTTTAACAACAGGTTTAGCTTTTTTTGTGACTTCTGAAATAATATGTTGAGTTTTTATTCGTTCATCATCCGCTACACCTTCAAAATATTTCTCCATCTCAGGTTTTGTGAATTCCTTTATACTAAAAAGTAAGGGAAAATTATAATCTTCGAAAATTGAAAGTGTATTACGATGATTGCATAAAAGATTTAATGTATCATAATCTTTCAACATCTTTTTCATAAATGTTTTTGATTCTAATGATGACATTATTCTTTCCATTATATCCATAGACTCCTTATTATGAATTAAAGAATAGTCTTTACCTTTATTATTAGTTATTTTGTCCAATTCCAAATTATCACCTTTTTATTTCTTAATTTTATCCTCACCACTTCTCAAAAATCTACTTGGTACGGTAATGGAGTCTTCATTCTCTTTCCCAATGAAAGCAGAGCGTTCATCTATTGCCCGTGATATAACGCTATTCAAATCTTCGATAAAGCCAACAGTAACCTTTTCTAGAACCATAAAGTCATCTCCATTATCAAGATTGACAGCCCATGTGAAATCGTCACTTTCTTTATTATATTCAATTCGATTTTTTCCAGCTACATGATGAGGCATTGGAATTTCTAACTCTCTTAAAATTAGTTCCCGAATAAGAGCAGAAGGAGTTATGCCCTTTTTCTCACAGTAAGCACGAAGTCGCGTAACTTCATCACGAGGAAGTTTTGAAGATATCGATTTGAATTCCATAATTTAAAATTAGTAATAACCCTATTTATACCTTTGCTTTTTATGGTCAACGAAGGTTGACCATTTTAGCACATTCTGATTTGATTGCATTTAGAAACAATATTCTTAAGTTCATCCAAACTAAACAAATCCAGCGGATTCTCATCCTCAAAGGGTGGCCCACTGAGATCCTTCATTTCAATGTGTTTTCTCTCAGAGAAGACTTTCTTCAGTAACATTAGGAATTCAACCTGGCGGGAGGTGTAATGCACATTCTCCACTATGTAATCATTAAATCTCTTCTCAATTATCATCCTTGGATTGTCATCACGGGATAGGCCAATAATATCTCTTAAGAATTGTAAAAAGTCAATATTTTGGTGTTTTTGAATGTATTCTATGGTTATTTCTGGTTTTAGAGATGATAGTTCCCTTTCTAAATCCATTAACTCACCGGAATTAATACCCTGGCCTTCTTTTAATTTGCGAACTGATTCATTCCGCTCTAAAAGGCGTTTAAATTCCTCATCTTCCTGAACTTCTTTTTCAAATTTCTTCCAGTCTGTAATTACATCGGCCACAGGTATATCAATAATGCCATTACCTGTGGGTTCAAAGTACTTCATTAAGGGTGCAACTTCCCTAACCAAAAATTCCACGTCTTCAAAGGTTAAATCATCCCAGAATTCACTCTGTCTGGCCCTTATCAGTTGAGGTTTCTTCTCGCTTATTACCTGGAGATTGTCCTTTTCCATGACATTACTTATCATGAAGACCACTTCCCGGCGTATTTTATCTATTTTTTCCTTATCACGATCCAGAATACACTCAAAGAGTTTTTCTGATTTCAAGATAAATGAGGAAACTTTAGAATTAGAACCAAACTGGGTAATCATTAAAGGAGATATTTCCTCAATTAAGGGATCAACAAAGCCCTCTAAATCATCACTATTTTTAATCTTGGAAATTACAGATGCTTTTTCCCTTACTAAAAAGAACTCCTCATTCAACTCATCCATGGTAACTCTAATTTTTCCAGTAATCAGTTCCTTCTGCGCAACTGTCAAATCTTTATCTAAAAGAGCCACCCGGTTGTTAAAGATGGTACTTAAAACATCGTTAGGTACACCAGTACCTTTTCCCCTTTCCAGTTCATGGAACTCTATATTGGAATGGCCCCCAATCATGAAATCAAATATTAGGAAATCATTCTTCTGTCCCGAAGGCAGCCAGTCTTTGTGCTTGCAGGCCTGTAAATTCCTTGTCCCCCGGCCAAGCATTTGCCAGAATCTTATAGGTGAATAGACTGGTTTTACAAATACCAGGTTGCAGATTTCTGGAATGTCCACCCCAGTATCCAGCATTCCTACTGATAGGGCAATTCGTGGATTGGACAGTTTTTTAAAGCGTTCCACTTCATCGTCGCTGCGGGCCATATTAGAGGTTATAACCTGCACTTCATCAGAAAATTTAGGGAATAGTTCTCCAAAAACCTTTTTCATGTGTTTAGCATGGTTGCGACTGGCACAGAAGAAAATAGACTTGGCTGGTTTTCCTTCATCTGATTTATAGCAATACTCCATGAAGCTTTTAATTATGAGAGCATTGGTTTTATCATCCATGAATACCCTGTCAAATTGAGAACCAGTTAATTCCAACTCATCAGGATCAACTTTCTGTCTTCTTAAATGGTCTTTAAGAAATTTATCCAGATTTTCCTGTTTTATCCCTTCATTTAAAACCTTGGTAGAGATAACATGGGCAAAATAAGGGACTAAAACTCCATCACGCACTGCCTCATCATAAGCGTATTCAACTGTGGCCTTACCAAATAAATCAAAAGTACTCTGAGTTTCCCTCTCACGAGGTGTAGCCGTTAATCCAATTTTTATACAATCAAAGTACTGGTAAATGAGATTATTTCTATCATAAATGGAACGGTGGGCCTCGTCAAAAACAATTAAATCAAAAAATCCAGGAGAGAATTTTTCAAATAACCTCTTCTCCTTACCTTGCATTAAAGTCTGGACGGTAGTAACATATAATCGGCTGTTATCATTGAATCCATTCCTTAAATCAGCTACCGGTTCAGTGAAATATTTCTTAAATCCATTGTCTTTGGCCTGTCTTACCAGAGCTACTCTATCAGCAATAAATAGAACATTGCGTACTACATTAGATTTAATCAACAAATCAATGATGGCCATGGCCACCCTGGTTTTCCCTGTACCAGTGGCCATTTCAATTAAAGCTGTACGATGACACTGGGCAAAATGTTCAGATAATTTACGGACAATTTGCACGCTGCGAGGCCTATCTACAATATGAGTATTAAATTTAACACCACGAGGGTCTTTACGATTTTTATAAAGGTCCCTTCGTCTCTTTAAATCGCTCTGGGAAAAAGGACCACTTACTTTCCTTTCAATGCCATACTCATCAATTAAAACCCATTTTTGACCATTAGTTAGAAAAATAGGTACTTTATAATCAATTTGTGATTCAATGTCCTGGGCATAGCTACGGGATTGTATCCTGCCAATATCCGGATCTTTGGAAAATCTCTTGGCCTCAATGATGGCCAGGGGTGTGTAATCTTCATCTAGCAAAACGTAATCAATGAATCTATCTACACCACGTTCTATCTGGCCATTGTAAATTTTAAAATCTTTATTTTTAAAATCAGATTTAACAGAATTGACTTCTTCTTTTATATATTTCTCAAGCCAACCTGTTTTTTCAAGTAAAGGATCAATATACTGTTTCCGAGTCTTAACTTCGGAAATTGATGTACTATTTTCAGTATAAGTATCCATAATTTAGGTATTTAGTTAAATGGAATATATAATTTATGATAATATTTTTTGATATCTTAATTATGATAAAAATATCAAAGGGATCCTGCACTGGCAGCAAATCTTTGATAAGAATAAATCTGATTTTATTTATAGAATAAATCAAAAAATAGGCCATAAAGACCTGGAAAAGTTTAAATCCATTTTATCTAAAACCATAGATTCCATAAAACAAAATGGATTAACTCAATAAGCAGGCCTAAATCAAGTAAATTACTACTATTTTTAAAAAATAAAAAATTCTTTTTTTATTTTAGTTTAAGTTTAGAACAATAATTAAAATTAGTTTTCAATACTAGAATAAAAAACAATCCTTATACATAAAAATGTATAACTGCTTATAAAGGATTATACTTTTTTGTGAGCATTAATTGATATTGCCTCTAGAAAATAAAATAAAAAGA
>DAWK01000057.1 GCA_002509745.1 Methanobacteriaceae archaeon UBA349
TATACACCTTATGGGCCAAAGAATCCAAAACCAGACCAGATATTGTTAAATCCTTAGAAAGGGTTTTCCACCCAGATAACTACATCCCAGTACTCAGCGAGCTTAAAGCCACCTGCAATGGACATTACGATTTTGAAGGCCAGTTTGACGATCTTATTCGCCCTTTAAAAGAACCTGAACTTTTAATTGAAGAAATTGAGGAAGAATACTATTTAACTGAAGACGGGGAGAAACATATGAAAAAGTTCATTTCCCACTTCAAATACTATGATGTCCATGAATCAGATGCTATATTACTGGCCATGGCCCAGGATAAGAAAGAGTGAGTTTATTTGAGTAAATTAATCTAATAATTTTAATTTTTTACATGGCGTGAAAAGTGGAAATGATAATTAGTTGTTTTTTTAAATGTCCTCTTTATTTCTTCATACAAGGTATAAAATACATATCTAAACCAATCAAAAAAAAAATTAAAAAGTTTGTGAATTTTTAATTCATCAGATTGATATTTAAAAGTCATAAATGGTCAATTTTTAAATAGGTTTTTAAAATCCATAAATAGAAACTTATATATTGTATGACCATATTTATATAATTAGTCACAGAGTATAAAGGAGATTAATATGCCTAGGCCTTGGAGTGAAAAAGAAAAAGAAGTAATTAAGAAATCCCTGTTAAAAGAAGGGCGAAATCTTTTCGAGAAATATGGGCTTCAAAAAACAACAATAGATGAGATTGTAAGTGCTACAAATATATCTAAAGGTTCATTCTATTTATTTTATAAATCCAAGGAAGAATTATACTTTGATGTTTTAGAAGAGGTAGAAAATAAATTTAAAGAGAAAATGTTCGAAAACGTATTTCAGCCAGGAAAAAATAGACGCGAATGTTTCAAAACTTTTCTTAATAAAATGGTTGAATTGTTAACTACCATGCCTCTGTACAAAGAGATAACTTCATCAAATTATGAATTACTCCTCCTAAAACTCCCTGAAAAAACCTTGAACGAACACTTACAACGCGATCAGAAAGACATTTCTAAATATTTTAATTACTGGATGGAACAAGGTTGGATGAAAAGAGTGGACATGGAGTCTCTCAATGGCCTATTGCTATCAATGATTCATTTTATAATACACCGGGATGATTTTCAAGGGGGAAATTTTGAAGCATCAATGGAATTATGGATTGAAGCATTATCATCTTACCTAATAATAGAAGAAAACGAAAAATAATTAAATAGAGAATTATAACAAAAGGGGCGTTTTAATTGAAAAAAATAATCAAGGACGAGATTATTCAAACCGAAAATCTATCAAAAAACTATGGCTCTGTAAAAGCCGTAGAAGGAATATCCCTAAATGTCAATAAAGGAGAAATATATGGGTTTTTAGGTTTGAATGGTGCTGGTAAAACCACAACCATCAGGATGATACTGGGTATGGTACGTCCCACAACTGGTTCATCATACTTAAATAATGAAAAAGTCCATTCTCGAAGCCATAATCTCTGGAATAATGTAGGTTATCTTGTGGAAATACCTTACTCCTACCCCGAACTTACTGTAAGAGAAAATCTGGAAATCACCCGCAGATTACGTTTTCTTCCCAGCCCCAATGCAGTAGATTCTATTATTGAAAAGCTTAAACTTGGTCCTTATCAAGATAGAAAGGCAAAACATCTTTCTTTAGGGAATGCTCAGCGATTAGGACTTGCAAAAGCCCTGATACACAATCCTGAAATTCTTATCCTGGATGAACCTACCAATGGGCTAGATCCAGCAGGTATTGTTGAAATAAGAGAACTTTTACGTGACCTTGCCTTCGATAAAGGAGTTACCGTATTTATTTCCAGCCATATCCTTGGTGAAATCTCCAAGATTGCCACTCGCATTGGTATCATCCATGAAGGAAGACTTGTTCAAGAGATGGATGCTAAAGAATTGCATTGTTTCCGTAAGAGAAGTCTGTTAATTGATTTAGAGAACAAAGATGGGGCAATGTCAATTTTAACCAGAAAAGGTTATAATCCAACAGTTAATGAAGAAGGTTTGATTGAAATTACTAATGAAAATGCCATAATTCATCCACAAGATGTGAATTCAAATCTGGTAGATGCAGGTTTTCCACCATCCATGTTAAAAGTTGAAGAAGAAGAACTTGAATCATATTTCTTAAGAATTATTGGTCAAATAGGAATTGTTTAGATGAAAGGTTTATATCCTACTGTTTGGGCAGAAATTCTTAAAGTAAGAAAGTCTAAAATATTTATAATAACATTATTGGCTTTTTCCGGCATTGGTATCACCATGGGGTTGATGGTTTTTGTTTCCAAAAATCCTGAGCTTGTGGGTAATTCTGCCATGGTCAGTGCCAAAGCTTCCATGTTTAAAGATGACTGGTCTTCCTTTTTTGGTTTGCTAATTATGATTATATTAACTCTGGGGACCATTGGTTTTGGAACCATTACGGCCTGGGTTTTTGGTCGAGAATATTCTGATAGGGTGGTACAAGACCTCTTAGCATTACCCGTACCCCGGTACAGCATAGTTTTATCAAAATTTATTACCATTATTGCATGGAGTTTTTTACTATCCTTAATTCTCTTTTTTTCTGGAATTTTAACCGGATTTTTAGTGAATATTACCCATTGGTCTATTATAATAGCGTACCATTACTTTATTATTTTCCTAATAACTTCATTTTTTACCATGTTGCTCTGTACCCCAGTAGCCCTTGTGGCGAGCTTTTCTCGAGGATACTTGGCACCATTAGGTTTTGTAATTGGTACCTTGATTGTGACCCAAATAATGTTTGTGGGGATCCCCAATATCACCCCCTACTTCCCATGGGCCATTCCCGCCATTTATAGTGGAATTTCGGGTGCTGGTGCTCCAAATCCTGATTTAATCAGTTATATGATCTTAATCTTAACTACTTTATTAGGTCTTTTAGGAACAGTAGCATGGTGGCAATTCGCAGATCAAAATTAAAACCAGCCTAATAATCCTAAAAAAATGCTGGGAAGAAAATCAGCTGGCCAGTAGAAACGGGGTTTTATCCACTTTATGGGCCAAAGAATCAAAANNTATTATATCCCTGAAGCGAGTTTTCATCCAGATAACTACATCCCTGTACTCAGTGAACTTAAAGCCACCGTTAACGGGCATTACGATTTGAAGGCCAATTTGATCATCTTATTCATCCATTAAAGGAAAATGAACTTTTAGTTGAAGAAANNATCAGATGCTATATTGCTGGCCATGACCCAGGATAAGAAAGAGTGAGTTATTTTAAGGATTATATCCATACTAAATATATGGTCTTTTATCAAAGGCCGCAGGTGTAGGCGAACTAGAAATTCATTATAACCCTATTTTTTGAATATAAATGTATTAATCTATGGTTGAACCTGATACAATGAGCGTTTATGATTATCGAGATAGAGCCGCCTATAGGAAGGTTAATGGAAATCCAGATTATTGCAAAAATGAATTTATTTTAAAATGGTGGACAATTGATCATGATAGAACTTTAGAAGAGGAGATAAATAAAAGCCAATGGGGATGGTATTGGGAAATTAAAGATGAATTAATTAATATAACTCCTTCTGAAATTATAGAGAAATGGATTTCAGATGATCCCATATGTTCCAGATATGCTTGGTATAATATTTTAATGTATTTTGCCATTTCACGTGCAGAAGAACTTGGATTAACAGAAAAAATTAGAGACCCAGAATGGAAAAAATGTCCATTATGTTATAATAAATTTATTGAAAATTCTTTACCACAGCCATTAATTAGAAGATTAGGAATGAACCAGATTGATTTTTGTTCTCCGTGTCTTAGAGACACCATATTAGCTTCAGGGCTTTTAAGTGCATCTAAAGAAGAAATAATTCAATATATACACGATTTAGTTGAAACAACAGAAATGATACCTCCACAAAATTATGGGAGTGGAATGAATGATCTTCATGGATTAACAACTGAAGAAAGATTATCTCTTTTAAAAATTCTAAAAAGAAAACCGAACTTAATTAGAGTTAAAAAGATTTTTGGATCCTGGTTTAATGCCTTGATTGAAGCAGATGTTTTAGATCAAGATTCTCAAAGGATGGCTAGAGGTACTCGTTGTTTAGCAAAAGATGGTCATTTATGTTATTCCTTAGCAGAAAAAACAATTGACGATTTTCTGCATAGCAACACTATTTGCCATGAAAAAGAACCAAAATATCCCGAAGGGAATTATAGGGGGGATTTCATTATTAATAAAACTTTTATTGAATATTTTGGTCTAATGAATGATTCTAAATATAAAGAAAAAGCAAAACTTAAAAAACGAATATGTAAAAAATATAATATTGATTTAATCGCTATATATCCAAAAGATTTAACTAATCGCTCAAAACTAGAAAAAAAATTTGAAAAATTCTTATAATTTCTTTAAATTAAACTAAAAAAAATAATATTAAAGCTCTTTAACCATTACCGTCCGTTCAATATTATTATAAAAGCCATTTTTCAGATAGAATGCTTCGGCCGGTATTTCTTTATTAGTTAATAGTGTCAAACGAATATAATTCTGACAGATGAGATAATTAGAAACCTCATCCAATAATTTTGTTCCTATTCCATTTCCCTGCATTTCATTTTCTACAAAAAACTCATCTACAAAGAATTCCTGGCCATTCCACCAGGACCTATTATGGCCTAAACAAACAGCCACCACATTAGAACCTTCACAGGCCACAAATCCTTCAAATGCAGGATTTCTAATTAATTCACTCAGATAATTCTGGGCCTGTTCCAAAGAGTTCCAGTCATCATACCAGGGAGCAGAGGAAAATACCTTTTTGAATAGTTCTGTGCAGTTATCTAAATCACGAGGATTAAATTTTCTAATTTCCAGGCCATTATTCTCGGAAATTAGTTCATTCACCTCAGTTACAATCTCATCTGGGAAAAAATAGGCCCAGTGCTCAGCAATAGGGCTTTGCTGAAAATGTTCCTTAACTGCTGCTTTAATAGACACTCAAATCATTCCTTTTTCGATTTAAACTATTTATTAATTTATTTCTAATAAAAGATTAATAAAAATCCCATAAAATAAGAAAAAATCACTTTTTCTTTTCAAAGATCATGAATAATTGATTATGAAGAAAATCAAATTTCTGCGAACTAAAAAACCCAGCACGGCCCATAATATCCAATAATTTATTTTCAGGAGTATAATGGCCTAAAAATCCTGACAAACTAAATCCTTTATGGTTATAATCAATTATGGCAATTTTACCATTACTTTTAAGAATTTTCTTTATGTTTTTAAAATATTCCTCTTGATTAGATAGGTGATGAAAAACATTTCTTAAAAAAATCAAATCAACACTCTTTTCAGGCAGATTTACACCATTAAAATTACCTAATAATGTTTTAGCGTTTTTAATATTTTCTTTTTCAAAATTATCAGATATAAAATCCAGGGCCTTCTGATTGACATCAATGGCATAAACCATCCCCTTTTCACCGACTTTTTTGGAAAATTCCTGGGCAAAATATCCTCCACCAGACCCTATATCTACTACAACCATTCTAGATCCGATATTAAGATTTTTAATAATTTCTAGAGACTTATTTTTTGGAGAAGCTGCTTCCCTATTTAACATTTTTAAGCTAAATTTAGTTAACATTTTATCACCAGATATAATTCAAAAAAATAGGTTATAGTGGGGCATTAGTTAGTACGGTGCCCCAATTAACATATTTATTCTTATCCAGAGTTAGGGAAGTACAATCTTTTTCAATTCGCCCTAGCCCCGCCATAGTAACAGCCATTTTATGTAAATACAGGAATAATTTTTCATTAGTTTCGATCTTTGGAACTGAAAAAGCTGCATAGCCATTTTTCTGCAGAATTTCACTCAATTGTGTCGTTATAAGATCCAGTTTACTATCCGTGGCGTTCTTTGTGTTATTATAAATTTTTTCAAATTCACTTTGATGTGTATGGTGGGAAATCTTAGGAAACATGGTTAGGCCTATAGAAATCGCATTAGGATATTCATCCAATAGAGAGCCATATTTTCTAGTTTCAGACTTTTCTACATTGGATAAATCAGCAATACCAAAATAATAGTCTTCACATTCAGTTTCAATGGTTTTTCTTGCCAAATTTTCAAATTCCATATTTTTACATCCTTAACTAATCTTTTTTTCTATTCTAAATTTATTTATTTCTTAACATTTCACCATGGCATTGGTTTAAATGATTCTTGTGAATTTTTGAGTTTTAATATTGATTTTGTGATAGACTTATGATTGAGGGTGAAATTTGAAGATAGCCCCAGCTAAGGCGAGCTATCTATGTAAAAATTAGGAAGATATAAGGCCCCTGAGAAGTATTTTATAAACCAGTTGGAGGCGGTAGATAATAATACAGAGGGGGCCTTATTTATTTTTAATTTTCATGAAGTGAATCTTTAATTTTAGTAATTCTCTCCTGTAAAGACCCTATTATCTCTTTATGATGAGCTAGATTCTCTTTGTTTATATCTTCCAGATATGAAATGTAGTTGTCAATTTCTATTAATGCACTTTCAATGGCTTGTGGCTGATGATAAGTGCCCTGGCGGTTATGGGTATTTCCAAATATTTCATAGATGGTTTCCCGGCCAGTATCTGTTAAATCGTATTTTCCATCATCCATTTTAGTTATTAAATCTTCAGCTACCATTTTTTTTAACATTGGATAAACCGAACCTGGCGAAGGGCGTGAAGCCGCACGTTTCATGGTTTTGTTAAGATGCATGTTGTAGTGTCTTCCTGAATGAGAAAAGTCTGAAAAATGATCTTTCATCTTATACATTCCTTCATAGTGTTCCTGTATAGAATCCATTATTTCTACCCCGTTTTTTGGGCCGTGGCTAAGTACATGGAGTATCCATATTCGCAAACCGCCTAATTTATGTAGTTGATCTACTTTCTCATGCAGACTTTTCCAGTTGTGTAATGTATTCTTCCAGTTATCCCACATTCTAAATCAATTTCTCCTATTTGATTATAGAATATTTTATTTCATTAATTGATTATTTATTAATAGCGGATTTAGCAAATTGGCCTTATTGAATAAATATTGGAATTTACTTATCCACATTCTCATATCAATCAGTCGATATCGACCACTTGATATCGAGTAGTTGATAT
>DAWK01000142.1:0-3424 GCA_002509745.1 Methanobacteriaceae archaeon UBA349
TATTTATTTGGAAGATATTTATTTGAACAATTGAAGATTAATTATATTAAAATTCAATAATAGAATTTCAAAAACTTAAAAATTTATTAATTTACAATTAGATTAAAAATTGATCTGATATCATGAGCACAAATTCAAAAACTCTGCAAATTACTCCTGATGCAGATAATAAGGGTCAAAAAACCAGAGATTATAAAAATAAGGCTAAGAGCTCTGTTAAAACGGCTGGTGAAAAAGTAGGGGTCTTCATATGTCGGTGTGGAGGAAACATATCTGACAAAGTTGATATTGAAGAACTTAAATCCAGTATCAACGCTGATTTTGTGGAAGACTATGAGAACCTATGTTCTCTTAACTGCCGTCGCCATATTCGGGAAGAAATAATTGATCAGGATTTGGATCGAGTGGTAATTGCTGCTTGCTCTCCTCTTACCCACCTCAGGACTTTTCAAAACTATGCAGATCCATTAAATCCTTACATGGTGGAAATGGTAAACATTCGGGAACAATGCTCCTGGGTCCATTCGGATATGGAAAAAGCTACTCCCAAGGCTATTGGATTAACTCAGGCCGGTGTGGAAAAGGTCAAAAAGGCTCGCCCATTGAAAAAGATTATTAGCCGTACCGAAAAAAGTGCAGCCATATTTGGAGGAGGAATTTCGGGAATAACTGCAGCTTTGTCACTTGCTAATCAAGGAGTTAAAGTTACTATTATTGAAAAAAACCCATCTATTGGGGGGAATATGGTAAAAATAGGAAAAGTTTTCTCTCCTGAAAAACTGGCCGAAGAATGCTCCCTATGTATATTAAATCCCATAATAAATGATGTAGTTAACCATAAAAACATCCAGATAATGACTAAAACTCATTTACTAAGGGCTGGTAGGCGATCCAGCTATTTCAACCTTATTCTGGAAAAGGATACTAGTTTTGTCCATGAAGACCGCTGTATTGCCTGTGGAAACTGCGTAGATGTGTGTCCAGTGGAAGTTCCTGATGAATGGAACCAGAAGATGACCATGCGTAAGGCCATTTATAAACCATTTTCCCAGGCAGTTCCTGATGTTTACACCATTGATGTGGAAAACTGCATAAAATGTGGAAAATGTCAGAAAGAATGTAATATGGATGCTATTGATTTTTCACTTAAATCAGAGGTTATTTCATTAAAAGCAGGTAGTGTAATTATTGCTACCGGTCATGAGAGCTTTGACCTTACCAAAAGACCGGAATACGGTTATGAACGTTTTGATGATGTTATTTCTCAGATGGATCTGGCCCGTATACTGGGGGTAAATGGCCCAACACTGGGAAAGTTGCAAAAAATTTCTGATGGGAAAGTCCCTAAAAGAGTAGTCATGATACAATGTACTGGTTCTAGGGATGAGAAAACTGGTGGGAAAAGATACTGCTCTAAAGTTTGTTGTATGGTTGCCCTAAAGCATGCCAGTATCATCAGAGAGAAGTTTCCAGAAACAGAAGTAGTGATATGTTATATTGATCTTCGAACACCAGGAATGTATGAGAACTACCTTAGATATGTTCAAGATAAAGGCATTAAACTGGTTCGGGGTAGGCCCGGTGAAGTTTCCCAACGTAATGGTCAATTGGTAGTGCGAGTGGAGGATACTCTTCAAAGAAAGCCATTAGAAATTGAAACAGATATGGTGGTACTTTCTGAAGCCATTGAACCATCTGAAGGGACTATGGATCTGGCCAAAAAACTTAATGTAGGTTTAAGTCAGGATTTATTTGTTAAAGAAAAGCATTCTAAAATCAAACCCGTAAATACTGATGTGGAAAGAATTTTTGTTTGTGGAACTGCTCAAGGCCCTAAAGACATTACAGATAGTGTTTCCCAGGCCAATGCTGCGGCAGCTAAAGTATCGGAACAGATTAAGTGCGGAACGGAAGCTGAACCTCCAGTGGCCATTATTAAAACTTCTCGCTGCTCTCATTGCGGCAAATGCCGAGAAATTTGTGGATTTAAGGCAGTTTATCAGGATGAAGAATTCATGTCCATTGATCCTATGGCTTGTAGGGGATGTGGAGCCTGTGCGGGGGTCTGTCCAGAGGATGCCATCGAAATAAAAGGATTAAATGACCATGAACTTTATGCTCAAATTGAAGGCCTGCTTGCGGATAAAAAAGAGGGTGAAGTTAGAATTCTAACCTTCCTGGATAATGTAGGTTATACTGCTGCCGATACCATTGGAAATAATCGGGTAAGTTATCCAGAGGCCATCCGCATAATTAAAATACCTTCCATAAATAGAATAATGCCAGAACATATAATGTTTGCTTTTAATCATGGGGCTGATGGTATTTTGATGGCCGAATATCCTGATGAGTGTATGCTAGAAGCCCATAAGGCCAAAATAAAAGAATTATCTGAATTTGTGGCTAGTGAAGGAATTCCTGCTGATAGATTAAGGTTCTACAAGGCATATGCTCCTCACTACCGGGGACTGGCCAAGCAGTTTGAGGATTTCTATAAGGATTTATCTGCAGATGAGGCCGCTAAATAAATTAATGTAAGAAAAAATTTACTAAAAAAATTAATTTCTATTTTTTTATATTTTATTCATTTCAAATTTTATTTTTTAATATTTTAATTTTAAATAAGATTATTCTGGAGGGAATACCTCAAAGAATAATTTTTTAAATTCGTCCAATAATTCTTTAGGGAATTTCAGGCCCACTAAAATAAGTAAAATACCAGTTCCAATATTATTTTCTTCATGGTTAGGGTCTTCTATTAATTCTTCATCAAAAACCAAATTTACATTTGATTTTTCCTGGAGAAAATCCCAGAGTGTTTCTTTTTCGCTGTTTGCTCCCTTTGATTCTATATTATGGCGGAGAGCTAATTGAAGAAATTGTTCCCAATCACCATATTCACAAAACTCTATCCATACCATTCCTTTATAATCGATGCAAGAATTGCATGTCTCAATTTCCCAGTGAAAGAAGTTCTTTATTATACCTTCCATTCCTTCATCCACACAAATAAAGAAGTCTTCATCAATTTTAACATCTACTTGTTCATGACCCATAAAATTCCTCCTGAGTAAAATTCAATAAGTTTAATATTATTAATTGTTAATTTGTTTTTAATGATATATGTGTTATTTTTTTGAAAAATAAAATTAAATTAATCTTTCATTTTTAATTCCACATCTCCAATTTTTTATTATTTATTAGTAAGAATTTTATCATAGTAAGAATTTTATTATGATTAATTATAATTATTTAAATCATGATTTTTTTATTGAAAGAAAAAAATTAATAGAAGTTAAATACAGATAATAATATGAATAATGTCAATTGTGTTCTGAAATTATTCAAAAACTAAAACTAGCAATTATCTTTGATTTTCATTTATTATTCCTGAACACCTTAAACGCATTAATATTATTTATTT
>DAWK01000142.1:3481-19327 GCA_002509745.1 Methanobacteriaceae archaeon UBA349
AAATAATTAATATTGGATATTATCAGTGCTTATGTTAAAACATCAAATATACTAACTCAAAATAATTTGAGATTATATAAAAGGCCTTGATTTTTATTTATAACGTTATATAATCACTCAAATGTGTTTTATTGATATTTTTCATTTCTGGAGAGCTAAAATAGATAAGAATAGGAGGAATTATTTTGAATTCAAAAAATGGACATCAAAAATTTTTTATCGGAATATTTTTTCTTTTAGTTTTAGGGTTTTCTGTAGGTTGCATGGATGCTATAAGTGCGGCTACACCTCTTTATGTTGATGGTAATTTTGGTTGTGATACCTATGATGGTACTAGTGCTATCTATGATACGGGAACTGTAGGGCCTAAGAAAACTATTCAAAATGCTATAAATGCTGTTGATAATTCTGGAGTGGTTAATGTGGCTGATTGGACCTACAATGAACATTTAACTATCTCTAAAAGCGTTACCCTTAATGGAGCCAGTCGGGAAAATACTATTATTGATGGAACACAGACTGGAACAATAATTACTATCAGTGGAACGCCAACTGTAAATATAAACCATATAACGCTACGAAACGGTAAAAACACACTTACGGGCGGTGCTATTAATAATTTAGGTAATCTTTCTATTACTGATTCTACTATAAGTGGGAATAATGCTACTCATCAGTGTGGTGCCATTTATAATGAGGGTAATCTTTCTATTTCTGGTTCTACTTTTAGTGGGAATAGTGCAAATGCTGCCGTAGGTGCTATTTATAATAATGGTGTTCTTTCTATTTCTGGTTCTACTTTTAGTGGGAATACAGCTAATAATGGTGTAAGTGGTGCTATTTATAATTTAGGCGATATTTCTATTTCTGGTTCTACTTTTAGTGGGAATAGTGCAACTACTGATGGTGGTGCTATTTATAATAATGGTGTTCTTTCTATTTTTGGTTCTACTTTTAGTGGGAATACTGCTGCTAATGGTGGTGCTATAGCTAATAGAGGCACTATTTCTATTTTTGGTTCTACTTTTAGTGGGAATACAGCTACTGATCGTGGTGGTGCAATAGTTAATATGGATACGCTTTCTATTTCTGGTTCTACTTTGATTGGGAATACTGGTTTACATGGTGGTGCTTTTCATAATGTAGTAGGGCCCAGTATTTTGAATTTTAATCGCATAATTGGAAACAATCCTACAGTTGCTATTGATATTAATGCTGGTAGTGTTGATGCTAAGAATAATTGGTGGGGGTCAAATGATAATCCTTCTGGGAAAGTATCTGCTGGTGTAGATGTTAGTAAATGGTTGGTTTTAAGGTCAACTGCTAATCCTACATTAATTCCACGAAATGCCAATTCAGTAATAACTGTTGATTTACAACACGATAATGGAATCTTAACGGATCCAACACACCCTGAACTCTATTATCATAATCCTACGATGGGCCATATTCCTGATGGAATACCTGTGAATTTTAGCACATCTTTGGGTACTATTGGTATCCTATCATCTATTGTTAATGGAACTGCACAATCTACCTTGTATGGAGGAAATGTCTCTGGTTTGGCCAATGTTTCAGCTAAAGTTGATAATGAAACTGTTTATTCTTTGGTTAATGTAGATACAATTGCTCCAACTGCTTGGGCAAATCTTAGAAGTGGTTTATATAATGTGAATAAGCTAGTTTCATTGTTTATGAGTGAATCAGGTAATATTTACTATACTACAAATGGACTTAATCCTTCTATTAGCAGTGCTAAGTTTATTAGCCCGATTTTAATTGCATCTAGTACGGTTTTGAAGTTCTTTGCAATTGATACAGCAGGTAATCCTTCAACAGTTTACACGGCGACTTACAACATCGATAAAATCACGCCTAAGATAATCTACACCTATCCTAAAAATTCAGTCACTAGAATATCACGAACAGCGACCTTTTACTTCAAATTCAGTGAAAACATTAAGGCCAGTACCAATTGGAGTAAAATATATATTAAAAACCTGAAAACCGGTAAAAAAGTATCCATACGTAAGTGGATTAGTGGAAGAACCCTTTATATTAAAACCACTTCTAGAATGTCAGCTTTAACAGGGTATATGATATACGTGCCTTACAAAGCCGTTAAAGACTATGCGGGAAACAATCTTCTTACAACATGCACTAGAAAATTCAAAACAAAAAGATAAACTTTTTTATCTTTTTATTTTATAATATTCAATTAAAATTTAAGACTAGAGTCATTAAAAAGAGTCAGAATAATTCTCAATATGCCAATCAATCAGTTCCCGAGCAATGCTGATTCGGGAAGGCATCACTGGAAGCTCATTCACACCAAACCATTTAGCATGAGCAATTTCCTCACCATCCACTTCTATTTCACCACTTTCATACTCCGCAGTAAAACCAATCATCAAAGAATGGGGGAAAGGCCAGGGCTGACTTCCAAAATATTTAATATTTTTCACTTTCAAACCCACTTCTTCCATAGTTTCTCTTTTTACAGCTTCTTCTAAGGTTTCTCCAGCTTCTACAAACCCGGCAATAAGGCCATACATGTTGGAGCGAGTGTAAGTGTGTTTGGCCATGAGCAATCTTCTATCTTTAACAATGGCTGTTATAACTGCTGGTGAGAGACGAGTAAAACTTGTAAATCCACATTCTGGGCAAAATTTAGCCATTTCATCATCCATGGTTTCTGTGGGAGTGCCACATTTACCACAAAACTGGTGATTTTTATCCCAGTTAATTATTTGGATTGCTCTACCGGCTAAAAGGTATATATCTTCTTCTAAGTTTGAGTAAATGTATCTTAAATCCTTAAAATCCCAACCTTCAGGATAAGCTGTATCTTCAACTTCGGCAGCATAGCAGGAATGGCCCATAAGAGTTCCTAAATATATTTTTCTCAGAGGGTTAAGATTAAATTCTTCCAAGTCTTTTATAAAAGGGATAGTATTATTTTTAACATTTATTAATATCTTATCTGAATTAAAAACAAACCAGTATGCTTTAGAGCTGTTTTTATATTTAGGCCTATTTTCTGGCTGGTATCGTTTGTAAATACTTTCCCTTGGCATAGCATTAATATTGGGGGGATGTTTATAAATAATTAATGCAGAGTTTAATGTAATAGATTTTAAATTAGAAATAATATATTCAACAAAAATATAATTAACTATGAATGTTAAATAGTTAAGTTAATTTGATAATCATTTACTAAATCACTAACAAGGTCATATTATGGAAAATCAAGAAAAGAAATTAATGGTCGAAAAGTATTTCAAATCTTATAATGAATTTGATGTGGATAAAATGGTTTCCTATCTCCATGAAGATGTAGAATTCAAAAATATTTCTCAGGGCCATGTCACACTATCTTTAAATGGCAAAAAAGCTTTTACTAATCAGGCACGTCAAGCAGTTAGTTTATTTGAAAAGAGGGAACTTAAAATCGATGGAATTGAATTTGATGAGGATGTTGCGGATATTAAAATTAATTTCATGGGTATTTTGGCAGTGGATGTTCCTGAAGGCCCTTCTAAAGGAGAAAAAGTTGAACTTAAAGGCAGGACTGTATTAAAGTTCCAAGACGGTAAAATAAGTTCTATTGAGGATATTAGCTAAGAATTAATCAGTTATATTTGTATATCCTATTTTATAAAAATTCAAATATTATTTTAAAATATTATTTTTTAATTAGATAAAAAAATAAAAAAATTAATGAATTTAACTGAGGTTTCTGAGCATAGCTGGACGATAAACATACCAGTAGTATTTTCTGGTACTTAATTTGGTGTTTTTATAAGTAACGGTTGTCCCTGGGCCTAATTCACTGTCACTGTAGTCTGTGATTTTCATCTTAGTTTTAGAAATCTTTTGTAGGGTGATAATTTCATGCCAACTTACTACCCAGTGCCCACTGGATCTTCCATTATCTTTCACATAAAATGTTTGGTATATTTTTCTATTGTTACTAGGAAGATATAGATAAGTTTTCCATGACATTTTCATAGGCCCACTTTGGCCACTATAAAAATATTTGGTTCCCTGGTCTACTTTAAATGCTTTTTGAGTAGTTTTTGAAGCAACTGCAGGTTCTGCAACTTGAACAATTGCACAAACCATGAACAGAACAGTTAGTACTGCTAAAACATTCATTTTCTTTTCCATAAAAACCCTCCTCATATTTTACTTTTATATAGTTTTTAATTTGAGTATTAAATACTATAAATATTTTCATGGAGTAATGATTAAATTTATTAAGTAAAATTAATAGTCAATAATTTTTTTATATATCCTATTATGATTCTAAAAACAATTTAAAACAAATAAGCGTATTTAAAATAAATTAGGAATATTATTGGTATTAAAATAGTTAAAAAAGCTCTTAAAAAGATTATTTAATAAAATTAAAACTTTTAATAAAAACTATTTAGTAAAAATGCTTGATTTTAAAATAAAAAAAGTATTAGGGAAAATCCCTAATATTTAAAAGGGCAATGATGAATAATAGCCCTTGAATTTAGAAAGTGTCCAACTCTTAATTACACCAAAACTGTTTTTGGAACTGGTAGCATCTGCTTTTACCCATTTTCCATTGACATATGCTTCGGAAAAGACGTGACCGTAAGTACTTCCACTGGTAAATTTAGCATTAACGTGCACATACTGGGTTTTTATTCCCACGGCTCTCATCAAAGCATTCATAAGGTGTGAGTGATCTACACAGTTTCCTTTTTTGTATTGAAGAGTTTTTACAGCTCCGTATTTGGTATTGTAGTAAAAGCTGTATGCTAAATTATCTCTGACCCAGTTGAAGATCTTGGTTGCTTTGGCAGTGTAAGTGGTTGCGCCGCTGGTTATTTTTTTGGCCATTGATTGTATAGTTGAGTCCGTTACCTGACAATTTTTACTGGAACTAAGGTAGGGATCGCTGCTGATTGATTGTGATGATGATGTTGGTTTAGTTGTTGTTAATTTGGTTTCTGTTTTGTATCTGATCTGGTAGGTCCACTTGTAAGTATAGGTGTAGTAAGTTTTTTTCACTGTTTTATAGACGTACTTGTATTTCCAGGTGTATTTGTTTTTGGTATACCATTTTCCGTGGTATTTGTACTTAACCTTGTAGTATGACTTGTATTTTACCTTTACTTTCTGGTTTACATACTTGGTATGTGCTACTTTGACTTTGGCCTTATACCAGTACTTGTAGGGTACTTTAACTGTTACGTTGTAATAAGTTGTATTGTTTTTAACACTGCTGCTACTGTTGTCAATTACTGAATCACTGCTGTTACTAAGTGTTTTACTTGTTGTTTGGTTTGTAGTGTTAGTTGGATTTTGTATTGTTCCACCACTGGTACTATTTGCGTTTTCCAGTGATGTTTGATTCACGTCAGTGGCGTGAATTCCACTAAAGCTTAAAAAAGCTAAACATAATGATAATACGAAAACTAGATTTAATTTTCGCGAAATTTTACCGCCTCCATATCAATGCCACTTTAAAAAGTCCAGATTATTAAAAAAACTTCAATAATAATCATAAGGGTCAAATTAAGGTCACAATGATATTATTATATCACCGGTCACATGTTATATAAAGATTGTGATTTAAAATCAAGAAAAAGGCAGTATTTGCACCTATTAAATCAAATAAGACTCAATTTGAGCTTTTTTTATTACACTATAAGAGAAAAGACTTCATAATACTTTATTTAAATAAATTCCCTTATGTTAGGGCTTTTTTGAAGAATAGGTTATTCTTGAAGTTTAAATTTAATTTATTAAATTATCTTTATTTGCACTTCAATAAGACATATTATTTGATAGATGTGATTAAGCAATATTATGTAATTTTAAAGAATATTGTTTGATTTAGAGGTATAGTTTTTAAAATAAAGATGTTTAATCTATTTAAATTATTTTTTAATATTATAAAAAATTTTTGTCTTTTAAGCCAAAAAGCATTTTCTGTCTATTAATTTTCCATAACTTATTAATAAACATTTTAATATTTTTAGAATTTAAATATTCTAATGGATTAAAAGTTTTTTAATAATAGTTTGAAAAAATAAAACCATGGAAATACAAATTTCTTTTAATAAAACTACTATAACCTGAACTTAGATCAAATCCTTTTTTTATATTCTGGTTCGTGGAAATTGATAATAAATTTCGTTCCTTTTTCATTAAATAGTTCCATCTCCCCATCTATTTGCTGGACTAACTCGTTAACCAGTTGTAATCCTAATGAGCTTGTATTCTTAAAATCAATATTTTCGGGAAAACCCATTCCATTATCACTAATTTCTAATTTAAATTGATCATTATCAAGTTTTTCAAGAATTATATTAATTTTTTTACTTGATTTGTTTTGGAATGCGTATTTTAAACTATTGGAAACTAATTCATTGATAATCAGTCCCAGAGGCATAACCGTTTCAATACTCATATTATAATTATTTAAATCCATTGTGATATCTAAACTACTGCCATCAAAGCCGTATGCATATGCAATATCAGCAATTAAATTTTGAACATAGTCTGCGAAGTCTATACTAGATAGATCTTTAGATTGGTACATTCTTTCATGAATTAAGGCCATGGAATGGATACGATTTTCACTTTCTTTATACTTTTCAAGAATCTCTGGATCATCAATTTCTTCAGATTGTAGGGATAATAAGACCGAGATTATTTGCAAATTATTTTTAACTCGGTGGTGAATCTCTCTTAATAAAATCTCTTTCTCTTTTAAAGATTCTTTAATCTTGTTTCCAGTTTTTTTATGTTCAGTTATATCAATTAAGGATATTAAAACTTCGTCAGCACCCTTCATGAAACTGAAAGTTGCATAAAAATCACGGATTTCTCCTTCTTTATTGATTAAATGGAATTCATAATTTTTAAAGTCATTAACATTACTTTCAAGATTCAATTGGTAATCTTGGAGCTTAGTATGATCTTTTTTGGCCATTAAATCCTTTAAATTATTATTTTCATTCTTATTTTCTTCATTTAAATTAAAAATCTCTTTAAAATGAGTGTTAGCTAATAGGATATTCATATTTTTATCCAATAAAAGCATAGCAGTACCCGTATTTTCAAAAATAGTTTTATACCCTTCTCTACTTTTCTTAAGTTCTATATTTGATTTTTCCAGTGATTTTAACATTTCATTAACTGAAATTGCAAGATTAGCTAACTCATCATCACCTAAAACTGGTATTCTGCCAGATAGGTCATTACTTTTACCAATGTCTAGAACACTGGATGTGATTTTATCTAGCCTGCGTAGGAGGTTACGATCCAGATAATTATAAATCAGAAAAGCTGCTACAATTCCGGATATTAATAATGATAAGGCCAGTAGCAATTTGGTTCTTTGAGAGCTTTTATATATGCTTCGGGGCATTTCTACTTTTAAAACGAGGGAGGGTCGTCCGGAAGAACTCCGGAGAATACTATATCCTGTTAAAAAATCATTATTGGTAATTTTTAGTATAATTGGGGACTGTTTAAGATTAGAATTAGAATTATTAATATTATTAAATACCTCCAGATCCTTAGAAGAATTAACAGGAGTTATAGATAATTCTGAATTCTCAGGAAGGCTATTTCCTGCATAGGTATCCAGATAACGGCCCATGATCATATAACCTGGGGACGGGCCTTCTCCCCCACTTCTTAAAACTGGCTTGGTTACCAGCATTAGTGGTCTTCCATTGATATATATGAATCCAGAGCTTTCTGTAGTATTTTTTTCTTGTAAATACTGTATATAATCCTTAGTAACGTTATTTACATTAGAATACATGGGTATTTCTTTTTTTGACTGTAAATTAACGGCTTTTGAAAAAACAATATCTCCTGAATTATTGGTAAAAATTATAAAATTAATTTTTAATCTAGAGAAAGTATCATTAATTAGACTACGCTCTTTAAAATTAGTATTATTATCTTTTACAAAATTATAAGCAGCGTCGTACTGGGACCAGTCATTAGCAGTATTATTTATAGAATCTAAATCATTATTAAGTGAATTGATCGTGTTTTTGAGTACCATGGTGGCGTACTGGTTTTCGGTATCCTCAGCAGCATTGATGAAAAAAAGCTCAGAGATTATAAAAAAACTTAAAATCAGGGAAAGTAATATTAAGGCCATTATAGCAAGTGTTTTTCTTCTTAATTTAATTTTATTTCCCCCATACTTCTTAGTTTTTTTACCCTGATTATTAGATTATTCTAAATGCTTTTTATGGATTTTTAGATGATATTACTTAATTATAGTTTCACTTTTTTATGAATTATTATGTTTAATTGATTAATAATAGATACTTTTAAATAATTAAATTTTTCCATTTTTTCAAATCATTTTTTAATAATTCGTTTAGTCTATTAGTTAAAATAGAAAATTTTATATATTCTAATGTTAAAGTTAAGTATAATTTGGAAATGACCCCCAAGCTGAGTCCGAGTCTCTGACTTTTCACCCCTTTACACAATTTTCCAAATTAGGGCTCAGCTTTTATTTTTATCTATTTTATTGTATTTTTTGTTTTTAATTTTTAATTTAATTCTTATTTTACATTTAAAAAAATAAAATAATTCTTCCTAATTAAATAACAGTCCAAGTATTGACTTAATCTTTTTATATTCATCGAAATATAACTTTAAAATCTTTTTTTATATTTTAATTCTTATTTTCATTGTCGATTTGATTTTAATTATTAAATAATAACTATGGGATAATAAAAAATAAATAACTTTATATATTTAAACTTTTACATTAAACATTAGTCTTAGTTTATGGGTGAAACCATGAGAACCTTGTTTAAAAAAAAAGATATTGAAGAATGCTTGCACTGTAAAACAACAGGCGAAAAACTTAAAAGAACATTAGGACCTTTTCAGTTAATTATTATGGGAATCGGGGCCATAATCGGCGCTGGAATTTTTATAGTGACAGGTATAGGGTCGGCCACCTCTGGACCATCATTAATAATCTCATTTATAATAGCAGCCCTGGCCTGTAGTCTCACGGCCCTTTGTTACGCTGAAATGGCTTCTATGATCACTGTTACCGGAGGTATATATACTTATACGCAGGTTACCATTGGAGAAATCGGGGCCTGGATAATAGGATGGACCAGCATACTTCAGTACATAATAGCAGGAGCTTCCGTGGCTATTGGATGGTCATCATATGTGGTAGGATTTCTAGCATCCATGGGAATGGCTTTACCTGTTTTTTTAACATCTTCTCCCCTCAATGGAGCAGGAATGATAAATTTGCCTGCCTTTTTAATTATTGTTGTATTAAGTGCCATATTAATAAAAGGAACTCAGGAAAGTGCCAAGATAAATGCTTTTTTTGTCTTTATTAAGCTGGCAGTGATCCTTCTTTTTGTGGTAGTGGGATACCAGTTTATAAATCCTGCTAATTATCATCCCTTTGCTCCTCATGGGATATCTGGAATATTTCAGGGAGCAGCAATTGTATTCTTTGCCTACATAGGATTTGATACTATTGCTTCTGCAGCTGAAGAGACCAAAAATCCACAAAGGGCTCTTCCCATAGGAATTATATGTTCCCTGGCTGTTTGCTCTTTAATTTATATCGTTGTTACGGGAGTGATGAATGGTATGGTAAATTTCAGTATGTTTGCTAATAGTGAGGCCCCTATAATGCTGGCTTTACAATCAGTAGGGGCTAACTGGGCCACAACCATCATAACCATAGGTGCTATTGCTGGTTTGACCACAGTTATTCTGGTTAATTTATTTGTGGTTCCCCGTCTCATATTTGCCATGTCCCGGGATGAATTGCTTCCTAAGAAATTGACTCATGTGCACAGCAAATTTAACTCCCCAGCAATAAGTATAATCCTGGTGGGAGGAATATCTGCCCTGGTCGCTGCATTTTTACCTATGGGAGACATATTTGAACTGGTTAATATTGCAGCTTTATCTGCATTTATTTTTCTAGCTATTTCCGTTATTTATCTAAGAAAAAGTCACCCCCACATCCCTCGAAAATTCAAGTGCCCTCTGGTTCCCATAATCCCGGTGGCCTCTATTATTGCCTGCTTGGCTTTAATAACACAACTTACTTTTTTAACCATTAAAATATTCGCCGTCTGGTTAATATTGGGTCTGGTAGTCTACTTCGCGTACCGGAAATATAAAAACTCCCGAAAAGAGGATGATAAAGAAGTAGAAATGGGAGAAACGGATGATGCTATTGTTTTAGGTGCTCTAATACCTGAGAAAGAAACAGGAAAATGAATAATTGGTGAAAATGTGAAAAGAATTTTTGCCAAAAAACCAATTAATGATTTATCTTCTGATAATAATGATAAAACTTTAAAAAGAAGTATTGGTCCTATTAATCTAATAATAATGGGCCTGGGATGTATTATTGGAGCAGGGATATTTATTGTTACTGGTGTGGCCTCAGCCCACTATTCTGGTCCAGCTCTTGTTTTGTCATTTGTTTTATCAGCCATTGCCTGTATTTTCACAGCTCTTTGTTATGCCGAGTTCGCCTCCATGATCCCCATATCCGGAAGCGTTTATACTTATACCTATGTGGCCCTGGGAGAAATTTGGGCCTGGATGATTGGATGGGTCTTAATGTATGAATACCTGATTTCCGCTTCTGCGGTGGCGGTGGGCTGGTCATCATACATAGTAGGATTATTTAGCTCAGCCGGAATTATTTTACCCCAAATAATCACTGCACCTCCGGGAACCGGACTTATTAATTTACCCGCACTTTTTATAATTGTTTTATTAACAGGGATACTAATTCTAGGAGTAAAGGAAAGTACTCGTTTCAATGCTATTATTGTCTTGGTTAATATTGCCATTATTTTGCTATTTGTCATAGTGGGAATAAATCACATAAACCCTGCTAATTACCATCCCTTCATGCCTTACGGGTTCTCGGGTGTACTTCAGGGAGCGGCAATGGTATTTTTTGCCTACATAGGATTTGATGCTGTTTCTACTGCTGCGGAGGAGACTAAAAATCCGCAAAAAACCATGCCTATTGGAATTATTGGTTCGCTAATAATAAGTTCTATTTTGTATATTGTGGTAGCTGCGGTTTTAAACGGGATGGTACCCTATAATTTATTAGATACTTCATCTCCAGTTACTTTTGCCCTGAAAAGTGTAGGTGTCAACTGGGCAGCTTCAATTGTGTCTTTTGGAGCTCTTTTTGGACTTACCTCTGTACTACTAACCAGTCTATTTGGACAGACCAGGATTTTTTATTCCATGTCTCGGGATGGTCTTTTACCAGAAATATTCTCACATTTACATGAAAGTTTCAGATCGCCGGTGCTTTGTATTCTTATTGTTGGTATTTTAGCAGCCTTAATCGCTGCTTTTTTCCCTTTAAATGTTATAATTGAACTGGTGAATATTGGTACACTTTCTGCCTTTATTTTTCTGGCCTTATCAATTATTATTCTGAGAAAACAGCACCCAGAAATACCCCGGAAATTTAAATGTCCCCTAGTTCCATTAATACCAATTTTGTCCATTGTTTTCTGTTCATTTTTAATATTTCAGTTATCCCATACCACTCTGGAACGATTTGGTATTAGTTTATTGATTGGTCTGGCTGTTTATTTTGCTTATGGTATGAAAAATAGTAATCTTAGAGCAAACGATGGAGATTGTAAATTGAATACAAAATTTATGATTAAGTATATTCAAAAATTTATGCAAAAATTAAACTACAGTTATTTTAAAACCATTTTTAATCATATATTCTATTTGAGGGGGTTTAAAAAATTATAGGCCATCCTAAAGGATTGTATGTATTATTTTTAACTGAAATGTGGGAGCGTTTTAGTTACTATGGTATGAGAGCTATTCTTTCATTGTATATGCTCCAGGCCCTTTTCTATAATTTCGCCTTTACTTCCACTATATATGGTTATTACACGGGATTGGTCTATTTAACGCCATTGATTGGTGGATATGTGGCTGATAGGTACTGGGGCAACCGGAAATCTATTATTGCTGGGGGTATTCTCATGGCTCTGGGCCAGTTTTCTCTGGCCTTCAGTAGTTTTCTATACACGCCATTAAATAGTATTTCGCATGGATTTTTTAGCTTTAATCATCAGGAAATATTCTTTTTATTAGGCTTGTTTCTACTCATTATAGGTAACGGATTCTTTAAACCTAATATTTCTACCATGGTGGGTTCTTTATATGCTAAAAACGATGAAAGAAGAGATTCTGCATTTACTATATTTTATATGGGGATTAATATTGGTGCGCTCATAGCACCTCTGGTGGTTGGATTACTGGGAGATACAGGTAATCCGGCTGATTTCATGTATGGCTTTCTGGCCGCAGGTGTGGGAATGATAATTGGACTCACTGTTTTTGTTATAGGTAAGAATAAATATCTCATAACTCCTGATGGTGATTCTGTGGGTGTTACACCAGTACATCAGGTAAATAATCTTCATCCTGAATTGTTAATGGATCAAAAAGGATCTTTAAAAGGTAGTACATCAAATCCTTTGAATAATAATAATAATAATAATAAACCATTAACCTTTATTGAAAAGCAGAGAATTGGAGTAATTTTCATTCTATCCTTTTTTGTCATCTTTTTCTGGACTGCATTTGAACAAGCCGGAGTTTCTTTAACTTTTTTTGCTCAGCAAAATGTTGATCGAATGGTAGGTATAGTTAATTACATGATTCCGGCCAGCTGGTTCCAATCTGTTAATCCGCTGGCCATACTTCTATTTGCCCCATTATTTGCCCTACTATGGCCTATACTTAATTCTAGAAATTTAGAACCATCACTACCTTCAAAAATGGCCATAGGTTTAATCTTTCTTTCGGGAGGATTTTTACTACTTACTTTACCTGCGGGGATGATTGATGCAGGAACAACTTCAGTTAGTCCACTCTGGCTGGTGGCCATTTATGTAATGATGACTTTTGGTGAGTTATGTTTATCACCTATTGGATTATCAGCGGTTACTAAACTTTCACCAGCAAGATTTGTTTCTCTTTTGATGGGAGTATGGTTTTTATCTGCTGCTGCATCTAATTTATTGGCCGGATTTTTGTCATGCCTATATCCCGATCCTTCTAGAACTGTAGTTCCCACCTTATTTGGAATCCCTATTACCGGATTGGAAACTTTTTTCATGATATTCGTGGCAATGTCGGCTATAGCAGCCATTATTTTATTATTAATCAGAAAAAAACTGGTTAAAATGATGCATGGAATTAAATAATTTTTTTATTTTTATTTTAAAATTGGAAATTTAAAATGAGCAATAATATTGGTCAAAAAGAATATTTGAAGTGAATATGGGCATTATTTAAAAAAATATTTAAAAAAATTTAAAATCTGGGATTAATTCGCTGATTTTTTATCTTCTTCATTTATTCTTATTTAATTAATAGAAAGATTTAAATATACAAACTTTTACATTATAATTGAGAATAAAAATATAGATTTTATAATGAGGTGAAATAAGATGTATGATGGATATCTTCAAGGAATGACATCAGAATCCCTTTTAAAAGCACTGAAAGATCTTCCTTTACTAATATTTGCTATAGGTCTTGGAATTTTGTATTTAACTGTCTGTTTAATGGACTGTATTGTTTGTCGTATTCAGTACTATTCAAAATTAAATTTAAACCGTGTTAAACATAGAGTTTTTCAATCAGCAAACCATTAACTATATTTATCAATAATATAATTATTTTTCAAATTATTTTTATATAGTATTTGCAGCAAAGGTAGATATTCCGATTACTCTGACGGGATATCTACCTAAAATACTAAAAATAAACAATATCAATAACTTAATTTTAGATGATAATTTCCTTTTAATCAATTAATCCAGGATTATTATAATTTATTTCACCCAAAAACAAATAATATCTTATTTTTAATTTATATTCTTTTTAATAGCCCTATCAAATAAAATTATTTTTATATATTTAAAGAATAATTTATATATTAAAACTTTTAAATCTTTATTTAATAATTTAGTAAAGAAATTAAAGATAAATTATAGTAAAGGGGATATCCATGGGATGTATTACAATTTGTATATCAGATGAATTAGAAATTGCTTTTAGGAGAATAGCCAGATTATCATATGGTGAAAAGCAGGGGAAAATGTCAAGAGCCGCTGAAGAAGCATTGTATCAATGGTGCATGCAGAAGATTGAGGAACTTGATGTGGATGAAAAGGATATTTTCGATTGAGGGGGTGTTGTAATGGATAAAAATCAGAATGATTCTCAAAAAATGGATGCAATTTTTGGTGAAGTCGATAAATATCTAAAAGAAAAGGAAGAATTCATAAAAGAATCTGTAATTGGATCACGTATCCTCAATGAACTGGAAGATTTTAATCTGGATGTAGGATTGAAAAAAACTTACCTCTGCATCAATAAAGAACAAGAAAATGTTTTTGATATACTTACTAAAGTCACAGAACACTTTATTCAAGCATATGGTGGAACAACTATCATTTACCCTAAAGGAGATAGTATTTGTTTGGAATTAATCACACCTAAAAGAGGAGTATAGGTGGAATAATGTCAGAAGTAAAAATCTTAATTGTAGAAGATGAACGCATCCTGGCATTGGGTCTGAAAAAGAAACTGGAAAAACTGGGCTTTATGGTTACAGCCACGGCTTCTACTGGTGAGGATGCCATAAAAAGCGTTAAAACAGATAAACCTGATTTAATATTAATGGATATAGTTCTCAAAGGTGAAATGGATGGAATTGACGCAGCTAAATTAATAATTAGTATGCATGATATCCCAGTTATTTATTTAACTGCCTATGCTGATGATAAAACAATTAATAGGGCCGCCCAGACTTATCCTTATGGATATTTGATGAAGCCTTATAAAGAAAGAGAACTTAAGGCCAATATTGACATGGCACTTCACAAGTTCCAGCATGAACAAGAAAGCCTAATGGATTTTGAAGATGTTTATGTGGATGTGACCAACTTCATTGATCAAAAGAATGAAAATATTAGTCAGACCATTTTAAATGATTATGGTGTGGCAGGTCCTCTGGATATTGATGTTAGTTTGGAAAAAGTCTATGTTTCTGCTGAGCGAAGCAATAAAGATTCTTATGAAGTTTTTTACAAACTTTTGCATCGTTTAATGCCTAAATTTATAGCCTCCGACTCAAAAATACTAGTATATTCTAAGGGAGATAATCTCTGTTTGGAATTTCCTAAAATATAATTTTTTCTTTTTTTAGATAATTATTCTGATTTTAATGTTTTACGAAATTCTGGGTTTATTTATATTTATATTTTAATTTTAATGTAAAAGTTTAATTATTTAAAGGTTGCTTATAATTAATTAGTAAATTATGGTTAAGATATACTTAGGAAATTTTAAAGGTGAGGAATAACATGGAAGAAAAAAGATTCATAGACCTTTTAAATAAAGAACTAGTAAAATCATTAGGTTGTACTGAACCAATAGCCATCACTTATGCAGTAGCTATTGCTAAAAGGCAATTGGGCACTAGTATTATTAAAAAGGTAGTTATTAAAGCCAGCCGTAATTTACTCAAAAACGCTATGAGTGTATCCCTCCCTGGGACAACTAGCTATGAAATTAATCTTTCATCGGTCTTAATGGCCGGGGCCCTGGGAATTATTAAACCAGATATAGAGAAGAATCTGGAAATATTAAACGATATAAAAAAATCGGACATAGAAAATGCCAAAGAATTAATTAGTGATGGTTTAATTAATGTAGAACTTCACGATTCCAAATCAAAATTCTACCTGGAAGTAACCATTG
>DAWK01000091.1:0-198 GCA_002509745.1 Methanobacteriaceae archaeon UBA349
CTGGAGTTACTTCATCCATCATTCCGGCGTAAATTTCTTTTGCCCGGTCCACTACTTTTTTCCTTTTTACAGCACGCACATCTTCTACTTTAGAAACTTGAATATATGCTTCACAGGGCCCCACTCGATTTATGGTTTCCAAGGACGCCGCTAGTATAGCGGTCTCTACACGATCCAAACTGGAGGGTATTACTATAT
>DAWK01000091.1:414-61916 GCA_002509745.1 Methanobacteriaceae archaeon UBA349
ACCAACAGCATCCATAAGGATAAACGTCAATTTTGAGTTTATTTATATGTTTAGGAAGACTCTCTATGTCTTTGATGTATTTACGGGTCATTCCCATGATTCTACGTCTTATTTTCATTTCTGGGTATGATCCTAAACTTTGAATATCATTTGATAATTTTTTAGCCAATTGATTTCCCTTTTTATCAAAATCGGTAAGAATAATTACATTTGGTGATGATTTTGCTGCTATTTCAGCAATTTCAAAGAGATTTAGGGGAGATCCGGAAACTTTTATGAAAAAACCTTTAATTCCAAGTTCTCTAAGGGCTTTTTCGTCCTTTTTACCCTCTATTAATATTGGTACTCCTTGTTCACCATAATATTTTAATTCCTCGAGTTCTTCATTTAAACGTAATAATCTCCTAAAACTCATGTTAAATAAATCCTTTTGATGACTGTAATAGTATCTACCAAATATTATGCCTAAACTCATATATAAAATTGTAGATGTGTTAATGAAACTGAAAAAAAAGATTTAGGAGTGTATTTAACTTTAATTGACCATATTTAACTTTATTAAATCTTTAGAACTTTTTCAAGTTTTTAATTCAATTATAAAAATTTTTTAATAAAATTAATCATAAAATAATTATTCTTGTTCTTTACTTTGATAATGTCATTTAATTTAACAAATTCACTTATATTAATTAATATCTGGATTTATTTTATCCATTCAATTTAAAGTTGAGTTATCACAAAAGTTTAATTAAATAAGTTGAATTAGTTTTAAATCAGTAAAATTTACTAACATTAAATAATAAAAAGAGTAATTAATTAATTGTATCAATTAAGAAATATCAATTATATATAAATTAATAGAATACTTATTCATAATCATTTGGAGGAAATATAAGTGGCAAAAGGCCTAATTAGAATCGTTTTAGACATATTGAAACCTCATGATCCGATCATTCCTTACTATGCTAAATATTTAAGTGAATTGGGTGGTGTAGAGGGTGTAAATATAACCTTAATGGAAATTGACAAGGAAACAGAGAATATTAAGGTCACCATTCAAGGAAATGACCTTAACTTTGAAGAAATATCTAATGCTATTGAAGATTATGGTGGGTCTATTCACAGTGTAGATGAAGTAGTAGCTGGTCGCACCATGGTTGAAGAGGTTACTACGCCTCAGGACTGAATTTAATGTCAGCAAAAAATAATAAAGACCATAAAAATTCAAAAATCTCTCCTAATTCTTTGCTGAGGAAGTTTTCTGCTAAGAAAACAAAATCAAAAGTAGAAAATTTAGAATCAAATACTTCTAAAACGGAATCTCATAGAGATAAATCTGAAGATGAATTTACTAGTTTTGAAAGTTTTTTTGATGCTGTAAAGAAAGCCGCTGATTCAGTAAATATGGATAAAACTCTGGATTTTATTTCTACTCCTCAAATTTCAGATGCTTTACAAAAAATTAATGGATCTAATGGTGTTATACCTTATGTGAAATCTGTTAATTGTAAAAAAACATTTGGAAGAGTTTTAACTGTACAAACTAATGAAATCGATTGGGGAACTTCAGTTAAAGCAATAGATGAAGCTAAATGTGGTGAAATTCTTTTTATTAATGTTGAAGGCTATAAAACTGCGATTTGGGGTGAGTTAACATCTAAAGCGGCACAAAAGAAAGGAATTTCGGGTACAATAATTAATGGGGCTTGCAGGGACTTTGATGCCATTAAAAATATGAATTATCCTGTTTTTTCTAAGGCAATTGTTCCTAATGCCGGAAAACCTCTTTTAAACGGAAAAATAAATATTGACCTATGCTTTGATGGAATTGAAGTTAATTCTGGAGATTACATATTAGGTGATGAATGTGGTGTTGTTGTAATTCCTCAAAAGATTTTTGATGATGTAATAAAATCGTTATGGGAAATTAAAAATTCGGAAAAAAGGATAATTGCTCTAATAAATGATGGAAAATCACTATTAGAAATTTTAAAATTAAATTAATTATTCTTTATTAAAATATTCTTATTAAATGACGTTTTACCACTTTAATTTTACTAAAATTTGATTTGAATATGGAATATTATTATGCTGCGCATTATTATCGTTTACTGGTGATTAAATGTCTCCTATAGAAAAAGAGGTCGAACAAGAGGATGTTCTGGGGTTTATCCGAGAACATAAAAAGAAAATTATTCTTTCATTTATAGCTGCAGCCATAATTGTATTCATTGTTACTGCTCTTGCAGGATTGGATGGCATTATAAGTGCACTTCAAAAAACTAATTACTGGCTTTTAGGTATCAGTTTTATCTTAGAAGCATTTATAATGCTTGTATGGACTTTAAGATGGAAGCTAATACTGGATGTAATAGATGAATCACCTAAGTTTACTAGTTTAATGGTAATGCTATTCGCCAGCTTGTTTGGGAATAATATAACTCCTGGTGCTGCTGGAGGGGAACCATTAAGAGCATATATTCTAAGAGAAGTCAAAGGAACTCCTTTTGAGCTTGGATTCGCGTCTTCAACAGCGGACAGGGTTTTTGAATTTTTACCTTTTATCATTATATCGGTTCTGGCGGCAATATTGATTTTGACCTGGGATATTTCCATATGGACTCGGGTTCTGGTCACGGTTCTTATAGTTTTATGTATTGTATTCTTTAGTGTGATAATTTATGCTGGAATCAATAAAGAGATTGCTCAAAAAATCACTTTATCTGTGGCCCGCTCATTATTTCCTTTCTTTTTAAAACTCACTAGGAAAGAGATTACTTTCTTAGAAATAAGTGAAAAATTAATATTTTATATTAATAGATTTACCACCGGCTTTGCCATGGCTTTAAAAGATAAAAAAATTCTTCTAATTGGATTCTTTCTTTCTTTTGGAATGTGGGGCCTGGATATGGTCCGTTTTTATGTTTGTTTCTGGGCAGTTGGAATTCAACCTCCTTTACTTCCATTAGTAATTATTTATACAGTAGGAGTTTTAATTTCACTTCTTCCGCTTATTCCTGGATCACTAGGAATTAGGGAGGCCACACTGGTAGCACTTTTTGCAGTGGCAGGAATATCTGCAGATTATGTGGTTGCAGCTAGTATTATTGACCGTATAGGTAGTTATTTTATTCCCACTATTATTGGGGCTTTTGCAGCGGTTTATTATGGTAAAATCATCACCAGTGAAAAGAAACCTAAATCAGCATAGTAATCTACTTATAGTCCTTTATTTTTAATTATATTAACTTTGGGGCGTATTAATGATATTAAATCTTTTAATCAGTTACCACAAGGTTTTTAAAGGGAAAATTACTTTTAATATCAAAAACCTTCTTATATATTCCTATCGAAACATTTATATATGACTTATTGCGTAAAGAGTAGTTATATAAGAATATATAAAATTTTCGGTTTTAAATTATGAAGATTTTGGGAACTATTTCACATATCTCCAACAAGGGAAATATTATTGCAAGATCAAGCAGTACACCTGCTCTTGGATTAATTGTTTTCACTGACGATAAAAAGCGAATTGGTAAAGTACACGATGTTTTTGGTCCTACTAAAGAACCTTATATCACTATAAAGCCATTAAGCAACAGAGATTCTAAAAAACACACGGATAACACAAAGCATCTGGATGACCGCGTTGGAGCAGTTTTGTATATTTCATCAAAACCTGTGAAAAAATGGGGGCGTAAAAAACGAAAGAAAAAATGAAAAGTGATGTTTCTGAAGTTGAAAAGGAAACAAAATGCCCAGAATGCGGCTCTGAGAACCTTATTGGGGATTATGAAAGAGCTGAAATAGTTTGCGGTGGATGCGGACTTGTTATCGACGATAGTTTAGTGGACATGGGTCCTGAATGGAGAGCGTTTGATCACGAACAAAGGGACAAACGTACTCGTGTAGGAGCACCTATTACCTACACCATTCACGATAAAGGGCTTTCTACCATGATCGATTGGAGAAATAAGGATATTTATGGTAGAGATATTCCTGCCAGAAATCGGGCCCAATGGTACCGTTTGAGAAAATGGCAGAGAAAGATCAGAATTTCTGGTGCTACTGAGAGAAATCTGGCCTTTGCATTAAGTGAGCTGGACAGGGACTCTTCTCGATTAGGACTTCCTAGGAGTGTAAGGGAAGCGGCATCTGTAGTTTACCGAAGTGCTGTAGAAAACAAGCTCATTAGAGGAAGAAGTATTGAAGGTGTAGTTGCTGCATCATTATATGCTGCTTGTAGGCGTTGTAATGTGCCTCGTACCTTGGATGAGATTGCTGAAGTTTCTAGAGTAAGTAAAAAAGAAGTAGGCAGGACTTACAGATTTTTAACCAGGGAATTAGGAATAAAACTTCCTCCTACATCTCCAGTGGACTATGTACCTCGTTTTGCCAGTGAACTGGGATTATCTGGGGAAGTACAATCTAAGGCCATTGAAATAATTGAAAAGGCCATGGAAAAAGGACTTACTTCAGGTAGAGGCCCTACTGGTGTGGCTGCAGCTGCTTTATACATTGCATCTGTTCTCTTGGGAGAACGAAAGACTCAAAGAGATGTGGCAGATATTGCTGGAGTTACGGAAGTAACTATTCGTAATAGATACAAAGAACTCACTGAGCAGTTAGATATGGGTGTAACCTTATAATTTCACCCTAAAATATTATTTTTACTATTTTTTTTATTTATAATCTAATATAAAGTACTTATTTTAGATATTGGATTTTATTCTATTTTTAATTTAAAAAATAATATTCTAATTTAATTAATTTAAATTTTCTGTTAAAAATGATTATTTAATTTAAAAATAAGCTTTATAATTTAAAAACTTATTTGGCATATTTTTCAATAGAATTCTCTAATTCTTTGATCAAGGCCTTATTATCTCCACCATCATATTTTTTAAGATTTTTCTGGTATTTAGATAGTTTTTTGATGAATTTTTCCAGACTCTTTTTATTAATTTCTTCATAAAACTCTCCATAACCTAGTTTATCAAGATAGATTGCATTTATGATTTGTTCAAACTGACCTTTGACAGGAATGCTGTAAACAGGTTTTTTTAGATACAAGGCTTCACTAATCAGGGTAAAACCACCATTAGTTATTATGGCCCGGGAATTTTGCAAATCACTGAAAAATTCATCTTCATTAAACATTTTAAATTCTAAATTTTGGTCTGTTTCGTTTTTATCAAACCCATATATTATGAATTTTTCTTTAACCTTTTTTAAAGTTTTAATTAATTTTTCATTTGATTTACTGGTTTGATAAACTAAAATGTGATTTTTATAGCTTGGCTTAAGCTCCATAATCTCTTTTCTAAGAACTGGAGGGTAAATAATTGTTTTTTGAGGGTTTTTTATTTCAGGATAGAAATAACTGATAATTATATGTCTTTTAGGCCGAACAATAAATGATTTCACGACGCTTTCAGCTTTCAGCTTGTCTTTTTTATATTTATCTGGATATTCAATGTTACATTGAGTAATTACATGCATATTATCAATGCTTATAAGGGGTATTCTAAGTAACTTGCTTAAAAGACTGGCATAAAATTCAAAATCAGAAACTATAGCATTGGGTTTAAAATCTCTTGCTAATCTGTAGAGCAATCCTAAATTTTCTTTTAAATCTCTAGGGAGCCTTTTCATTGATTTCACGAATGTTTTTCTGTTCTGAACTGTGTTATTTTCATAAACTGTATTAAAACCATAAATCTCATACACATTTTCGAATTTTTGGGATAGATAGGTGTAGGCCCGGTTACTGGCAAAAATAAGAATGTCATATTTTTCAATTAGCTCTTCTATAATTACTCCACTTCTTATGGCGTGGCCCAGACCTTCTCCACAAACAGAATATATAATTCGTTTTTTAGGAGTCTCTACATTCTCAAGAACACCATTTGAATTTTCTGGAGTAATGGATTGATTTACATGATTTTTTTCAAGAGAATTGTAAGAAACAGTAGTTTTATTGGTTTCTAAGTCATTATAGGAGTAATTACCATCTTCCAGAAAGTCGGGGCTATGTTCATCACTGTAACCAAAGGTGTAATCAAGTTCTTCAGCAGTAATTTTTTTCCCCATAAAGTCATAAACCGTACTTTTACTGTATTTATATGCTAAACTTTTAAGGCCTTCTTTTTCTAATCTACGTATGGAAACTAGAACATGTGGCTTTCTAAGTACTTTAAATGAACTTATTTTTCCAATTCGTTCTATATAATCACTATCTTCTCCAAAATCAAGGGATTCTTCAAATCCTCCCACTTGATCATGTAAATCTTTACGGGAAATTATTCCATAACATCCTGCGCCATGTGGCTTAATTGATTCAACCATTATCATAAATCGGTTAGCAAATTCGTGAAGTATTTTGTCCCTTTTTTTATCAGAAAGTGGAATCATTTGAGTTATAGCAATTCCAAGATTGTTTTCCTCAAATTCTTCTACTGAATTTTTTAGATAATCATCAGTTAAAATCAAATCTGAATCTAAAAACAAAAGAAGCTCACCATTAGCTTTTTTAGCCCCATTATTTCTTCCAAGTGCAGGTAAACCTCCCTCAGTAATAATGCAACCATATGATTTGGCAATTTCACGAGTTTTATCTTTAGACTGAGCATCAGCAATTATTATTTCGTAATCGGCGTAACTCTGATCTTTTATACTATCTAAAAGTTGAGGTAAATACTCCTCTTCATTGAATGTAGGAATTATAATGCTGATTTTTGTCATTTTATCTTATCTCGTCTGGTTATTGATTAATTATTTATAAAACTACTTATAAAAATTTATTAAAAATTATAAAATTTATTTATATGATCAATTGATTTAACTCTTTTTAAGAACTGGAATCTCTAAAATACGAGAAGAAATTCCAGCTTATGAAAAATCCTTGGCATTTGCCTTCTAAAGTTTGTGCAAGGTCATTTAAAAGAATCATTTCATTATATTTTGGTGATATGTGGATTATTGTTTTTTCGCCCTGGCTTTGAACAGATAACACCTCATAATCACTTAAATTGAGATTTTCACCAGCACCAATAACTGTTACTTCATAATAATCAGTATTAGATCCAAAAACTCCTAAAATAACTCTTAGTATGATTAAAAGGGCAATAATTACTGTAGGTGTGATTAAATTTTTTGGAGAAAATGGCATTTTTAGGGAGTACATACCTAAAATTCCAGAAAGCCCTACCATGGCGGGGGTTGATAATAATCCACCATCTATTAACCCAATAAGAGTGTTGGAAATGGCAAATATTACTATAACTTGATGATAATCTCGCCGTTCTCCAATTGAAAATAGGCCTAATAAATAAACTAAAGGAAATATAATAACTATTAAAAGCCCGATGGATGGTAAGTACTGTAATAATGATGTTCCAGTATGTACGCCTGTAGGAACGGCGACAACTGAAGAGATAAATGGCCCAAGCACGGCTTTGAATATGTGGCTGTGGAGAATACTACTTGATGTGGGGTCCGGATTTAAGGAAACAAAAGCAGTGAATATGGAAACACCAAACTGTGTTCTAAGCCATATTTCCATGATAATTCCTAAAGCATATGTACATAAAACTATTATTATGGTCCATTTAAGAAAATCATTACCCTTCCATTCTTTAAAATAGTTAAAACATGATAATTTACGGCGCAAATATCCTTTACTACTGAAAAGAGGACTGATAAACATCATACTTCCCATCAATAAGAAAAATAAAACATCCTTTCCTTCGGAAGAACCCATTAAAAAAATTTGTGTCAATGGACGAATATAAATGTCTAAATTATCATATCTGAAGATATAAGCTCCTAATAGTAATAATAGGAGTCCAATTACATTAATTTTGTATTTATATAGGTCTGATTGAATTTTCAAGAGCTAACACCACAATAAAATATTGGAATTTAGTAAAAATAACTTTTATGGATAATGGAAAATAATTGATTTTGATTAGTAATTGTTATTAGTAAATTCTTTTTATCATTTTTTATTTAAATAGTTGAGTGTTATCAGTTTTTAATATTTTTAGGATTTATTTGTATAATTAATAATAAAAATGAGCAATCTCAATTTTTTATTTTAATTAATAAACTAATAGTATTGAAATTGATTTATCTTTAAACTTGAAATTATTATGGTAAAATAATTGATGATTCTCTTTCAAATACCATATCTGTCATTAAAAGACAAAATGTTGATAAATACGATTTTAACTCTTATGAACTCACAGATGAAGATTTTACTGATGAAATAATCCAGATAACATTAAACAATATTTGAAATGGATAAAATCGGATATTGATTTAATTTATTCCAATGTGGAAAAAGCTGATGAGAATGGCCTCTTTAATGAATATTTGAATTTAAGCTGATTTTAATACTATATTAGTTATTCTAATTTATTTAATGGAATAAATTATATGATTCATAATTCTAAATAGTATCATGGAAATTAACATTATTTACATATTTATTTTAGCTTTAACTGGCATTGCGGTGGGTTTTTTCACAGGCCTCCTAGGTGTGGGGGGTGGATTTATTCTGGCCCCGATACAGTTTTTCTTGCTCCAATCTTTAGGTGTGGACACGGATACAGCTATTCGTATGGCTTTTGGAACTAGCTTGGCTGTAATGTTTCCCACAGCTTTAAGTGGGGCTTATACTCACCATAAGAATAGTTGTGTTCTGATTAAACCAGCAATTTATTTAGGTTTTGCTGGTTTCTTTGGAGGAATTTTAGGGGGGTTTGTCGCGGCCCATACTCCTGGTGAGATTTTAAAAGTTCTTTTTGGAGTTTTAATATTTTTGGTAGTAATTCAGTTTTTAAAGTATAGCGATTCTAAGAAATCTGGAGACAAGATTTTAGATGCTTATCACTTGTTATTTTACGGTTTTATAGCTGGAGTTTGTTCTGGTCTACTGGGAATAGGTGGGGGAATAATTTTGGTCCCGATCATGGTTATTTTACTTGGATTTAGGATGATTGAGGCGGTGGGAACATCTACAGCAGTCATTATTCTCACATCTTTGGGAGGCATAATAGCTTATACATTTAATGGTCTAGGAGTTCCAGGATTGCCGGAGTATTCGGTGGGATATATAAATTTGCTTCAGTTTGCAGTGTTAGCTGGTTTTAGTATACCTATGGCTAAATTAGGTGCCCGAACAGCACAAAAATTGCCTGAAAATTATTTGAGATATATATTCTCAGCCATTTTAATTTATATTGGTTTAAAAATGATAGGAGTTTTTGAATTTCTAAGAATTCCAATTTAAATCCTATCATCAAATTAAAAAATAAACTGAACAAATTAAATAAAGAAATATCATTGGAACATATTATTGTTTAATATATTTGATTATTAATTCTCAAAGTTAAAAAAATATTAAAAAACTATTAAAATTTAATGTATTATTCAATTAATAAGAAAATATTTGACGATGTTTTATATTATTAAAAATTTCACCTAATAAAATAATTCAATCAACTTTATTTATAATCAAATTTAAAATGAAAATAAATATAATTAATTAAGGAGTTATCAAATGCCAGAAAGTGATAAAATTGCTTATGTATCTGCAGCTGCAGGTATTATTCTTATTATTTATCCATATTTAGGTCCGGTTAACCTGAGTAAGATTTCTGGTTTGATTCTACTTGGCCTTTGTCTTTTAATCTTTTTCAGTGAATTTAAGGATACTAATTTTGAAAAAATTTCAAATGAAAGAATAAAAATGGCTTGGTTAGCTATAGTTGCACTTTCATTACTATTGGGGATTTCGTTAATATATCAAATTTATGTTTTTGGACTATGGATTTTAATAGTTGGAATATTGCTTGGAGCATCAGGATATCTTATTTTTAAATCAGGATATTCTAATAAGTACCAAAAGGATCTTAGAAACATTTTATTGGTTTTGGGATTAATTTATATTTTAATGGGAGTTGGGATTATTAATCCTATGTATTTAGGCATTTTTATTGGCCTGGCACTTATTTATCATGCTTATCAACGTCAAAGATAGAAATAAAGAACTAATATGAGTAATATAGGAATTAAAATAGAAAAATAAAGAATTAGAGAAAGAATAGAATTAATTAGGGCAATTAATTGCTATTTAAGCTATTTAAAAACTATTAAAATGAATTTAAATCACATTTTACCATAAATTGTCATCCCTACCCAAATAAGCACAAATGCAGCAAATAACACATAAATAATCTTTTTAGTTTTATTGACTTTATTCCGATTGTCAATTAAGATTTTTTCACATTTATCTGAACAGGTTCTTTCTTCTAATGGTATGGGAGTTCCGCAAACGGAACAATGTCGATGTGGTTTGGTCATATTTATACCTCTTTACTTATATTTATTAAACTTTATTTGTTAATTAGAAAATATTTTAAATAAAATTTATTTAAAAAATATGTTTATTTTCATTATTTTGGGATTATAACTGTTCCTATTTTTCCATTTAAAGCATTTAATAAGTTTTCAGGATAATTTCCATTAGCAATAACGGTTTTTATCCCAGATCGCTTTATCATTTGAATAGCAGTCATATCAAAAAATTCGTATGTGCCGGCCTTTACATCCTTATCTGCCAAAAATTCCATCATCTTGGTGGCCGTAACATTTTTATGAAGCTGGGCATCCTGGTGTTTATTTGGATCTTTGTCATAAAGGCCATCTACAGATGTTAAATTTATTAAAAGATCTGCTTTCACAAATTCAGCTAGAATGGCACCTACGGCATCAGTGCTATGGGCTGGTTCAGTACCACCCATGACAACTATTCTGTCGCTGGTAGAATACTCTAGTGCTTGGTGGAAGTTCTCTGGAACTAAAGGATAAGCATCCTTACCAAGTGCCATAATTAATAACTTGGCATTCAATCTGGTAACATCTATGCCAATATCATCACAATGTGCTTCACCACCATCTAGGTCTCGTGCTACTTTTATGTAATCTCTGGCCGGTTGGCCACCACCTACAACCACAAACATTTCATGCTGGTCTTTTAAAGAACCCAAAATTTCTGCATAATCTTCAAATTTCTGGTGGTCATATTCTTTTATTATAATGGATCCGCCGATAGTTACTACAATTCTCATAATGATCGCCTGGCTATTTTAAAGGCCTTAACTTTATTATTATTGAAAAATATAATTTATTAGTTAATTGTTTAAAGTGGTTCATAAAATGAAATTTAAATAAAATTTTTTTAAATTAAAACCAGTTATGAATCTTTAATCTATTTAAAATTTTAATCTATTTAAATATTTAATTTATTATATCATTATAATTATATTAGAAGTATAACTTTATACCCTTAAATAACATAGTTTATAACTGTTTATTTAAAATATATAAAAAAATATTGATATCAAATTTGCATAATTTACTATTGATACGCATTATTTTCTTATAATGCATAACTTAATAAAAAATTAAATAAAAAATATTTTTCATAAATAAAAATTCACATTAGATTTATTTAATTTATTTAATCACAGATAATCTAACTAAATTAAGAATATTATTTAAAATAATTAAACAAATTTAAATAACTTTATCAATTGAAATTTAATTTAATATTTAATATATTTTTTATAGATCAGGAGTGATTATATTGACTGAAATATCATCAAAAGATCTTTATGAATTTAAAAGAACTTTAAAGGAGCTTGCCGATAAAAAAGGCAGAGGAACTGAACTTGTTTCAGTTTATATCCCACCAGACAAACAGGTCAGTGATGTTGCCAAGCACATGCGAGAAGAAATGAGTCAGAGTGCAAACATCAAGAGTAAATCAACCAAAAAAAATGTTCAATCTGCTATTGAAGTTATAATACAAAGATTGAGGCTGTTTCCAAAACCTCCTGAGCGTGGATTGGTGATGTTTGTAGGGATGATACCTAGAGGTGGCCCGGGCACAGAAAAAATGGAGACTTATGTTTTCGAGCCTCCAGAATCAATTCAAACCTATACCTATCACTGCAATTCCGAATTTTTCTTGGAACCTCTTCAAGATATGCTGGGGGACAAAGATGTCTATGGTCTGGCGGTTCTTGACAGAAAAGAAGCTACAATAGCTGTTTTAAGGGGTAAAAGGATTGATATCATCAAAATTTTAACCAGCGGAGTACCAGGAAAGCATAAAGCCGGGGGTCAATCTCAGAGAAGGTTTGACAGGGTTATTGAATTGGCAGCACACGAATTTTTGAAAAGAATAGGTGAACAAATCAATGATGCTTGGTTACCATTACCAGATTTAGATGGTGTTGTATTGGGTGGTCCGGGTCATACTAAGGAAGAATTCCTTAAAGGCGACTATATGAATCATGAAATAAAGAAAAAGGTAATAACCACTGTTGACACGTCATATACTGGTGAATTTGGTATTCGTGAGGTCATTGATAAATCAATGGATGTTTTAACTGAAATTGATGTAATGCGTGAAAAGAAGCTGGTTCAAAGGTTCTTGCATGAGCTGGTAAGTGATAATGGGCTGGCCTCTTATGGTGAGAAAGAAGTGAGACAGAATCTTCAAATGGGTGCTGTTGAAGTTCTTTTATTGTCTGAAGACCTTAATTCTAAAAGAATAAGCTATGAATGTTCTGTTTGTGGTCATACTTCAGAATATACCACTAAAAATTCAGAATCTGAAGTTGAAAAAACATGTAATAGCTGCAATGAAAAAATGAAATTTGTAGAAAGCAAAGATGTCATTGATGACTTTGTTGAAATGTCAGAGGAAGTTGGGTCTGAAATAGAGATAGTATCTACTGAAACAGAAGAAGGAATGCAGCTGCTACGTGCTTTTGGTGGAATAGGTGCTGTTTTAAGATACCGGCCTTAATGGCCTTTAATTTTCATTTTTTTGAGTATTCTGTATTTATTAAATGATTTATAATTTTCATTGGAGTTTTATCTTGAAATTCTTTACTATTTTTTTAAGTTTTTATAATCTCCATATTTCTTAGAAATTAGCCTCCAAATAAAAATTTCATAAAAATCAATATTCCAGGATATAGTATGGCCTCTATATCTGCAATAAATGACTTATTTGACAATTCTGCTGGATTCACATGGCCTACTTTCAGATAATGAGAGGTATATATATAAAAAAGTGTTAAAAATAAGGCAATTGGTGGTAAAACTTTTAAATACACTCCTATTATTAAAATACTTGAGGTTAATATATTAATTCCTTTTAAAAAGTTGATTGTATTTTTAATTCCTAAAACAGCAGGCATAGTTTTTAAGCCAGATTTTTTATCTGATTTTGTGTCTTTCAGGTCGAAAAATATAGTATTTACAATTACTTTAGAATAAATAAACAAAAATAAGAAAATAAAGCTCATATTAAAGGTTGATTTATGGTAAATAGCAATTAGAAATGTTCCCCAAGATCCCCAAATTAAAGCTATATAAAAATTTTTAAAGGCCGTAATTTTTTTAGTTATTCCCTTTAAAAATCCAGTATAAATGATTCCCATTATAAAAATGGTTATTACGAATACTATTATTGCAAAATTGAATACCCATATTAGTAAAATCCCCATTAGAGTAAGATAAAAAAGTGTTAATTGTTTACTTCTATTGGGGTCTAAAAAATTTGCTCTTTCAGGATTAGTTTTAGCATCATTTTCTAAATCTTCATGATAATCATGACTATAAACAATTAATGGAAGCAAAAAAGAAATTAAAAGTATTCGGAAGTCTAAAGAAATATTTAAAATAAAACAAACAGTTAAATTAAGTGAAGGCCCCCATAACGCAGGTAAATATCCGCCATAAATAAACAATTTTTTTATAAATTCACATAATCTAACAAAAATTAATAGTGCTTTTTTTGGAGACAGGGATATTAAATTCCTGTCTCTATAAACTAACGGAACTTTATGTCTCATGTATTAATATTTTATTAAAATCACCAAAAGAACTTTTTTTATTGATTTAAGATACTATTAAAAAGTAATAATGTTATATTTAAAGTAGATAATACGCCAAATTTTTTATTTTTTGTTAAAAATCAATTAAAAGAGATTTATTTGTATTCTGGGCCTATTTTCAAAATAATAATAATAAAAAACTTAAATTAAAATTAAAAAATTTTTAATTTAAAAAAGGATTATCCAAGGCGGCTGACTTGGATTAATGATTCAACAGGAACATCTGAAACTTGGGAAATTCCTTTTTTATCAATCAAGACGGTTACTGCAGTGGGGATAGCTCCTTGATCTTTAAGGACATTGATAACTTCTTTTATAGTGCGACCACTAGTAATAACATCATCGACGATTACTACTCTTTTACCACTCACTGAAGCAAAATTACTACTTATGGCACCTGCTGCATCTTCGCCTTTCCGGTGTTTAATTGGGTGAAAAACAGCAATTGATGTTTCTAGACCAGATTCCACATCCATGACATCAGCCATCATGGTGGCAAATGGTACTCCACTAACTGCAATTCCAACAACCACATCAGCTGTTCCATGCTTTAATGCCATATCGGCCATGGCCGCAGAAACATATCTTAAACGGGCAGAACTGCCACCTAAACTTTCCCAGTTAATTGCAAAGTCCACAGGGGCTTTTTCTTCTGATTCTCCCATTTTTTTACCAGTAGATTGTAGTGTTAGCCATCTTGCTGTGTCTTTAGAAACATTCAGTTCGTCGGCGATTTCTCCTGTAGTAAAACCTCTGCTTCTCAGCTCATTAGCTTTTTTTATAAGTTCCTGATTCATTTACAACCCTCACTGGTACTGGATATTATATATTATAATAAATTAATTATTCTCCATTTAATTTAACAGGCCTATGCTCTCTTGAAGATTTCATAGCGGCCAAAACGGTTCTAAGAGCATAGATTCCATCGTCTCCTGTGATTTCAGGATCTTCATCATTAACAATTGATGAAAGGAATGATTTTATTTCTTCTTTTAATGGTTCTTCGTGTTTTATTTGAACATCTTGAGCAAATTTTCCAAATACATCAATACTTTGATCAATGTAATCAATAGAAATTATTCCATCAGTTCCAGTAATTTCCAGTTCACGCCTTTTGTAAGGAGTTAACCAGTTTACTTCTAAAATACCAGTTATTCCGCTGTTAAATTTAGTCATGATTTCGGCATGATCTTCAAATTCACATCTTTCGAGTATACTACCCATAGTTGCATAAACTTCTGCTACTGGCTCACTAAACAAGTAGTACATTACATCAAGATCATGAATCGCCAAATCAATAGTTACGCCCACGTCTTTAATTCGGGGAGGGAATGGTCCTACTCTTTTAGCAGAGGCAGAAACTACATCTCCAATAACATCATTTTCAATGAGTTCTTTGGCTTTCTGAACAGCAGGATTAAATCTTTCTACATGTCCGGTTCCTAATTTAACGCCTTTTTTCTTGGCGGCCTTAACCATTTCTTTGGCTTCATCCAGTGTAAAAGCAATTGGTTTTTCAACTAAAACATGTTTTCCATGTTCTATAGCATTCATTACTACATTATAATGGTGTGTAGTAGGAACGCAAACACTCACAACTTCTATTTCTGGCATTTCTAGAATATTTTCATAATCCACAAATCCTTGTGCATCATATTTTTTTGAAACTTTAGCTAAAGTTCCTTGTGTTATATCAGAAATAGCCATTAAATTGGCTTCTTCAAGGCGATAGTAAACTCTCGCATGGTTATATCCCATTGCACCTACGCCTATTACTCCCACATTAACTTTATTCACACATAATCCTCCATATGATTTGCAGCAATTAAACCTAATTCTTTGGCTTCTTTAATTGATCCATTTAAATTGATTTTTGATAAAATTTCGCCTTCCCTATTTAGAAGAACTGCATAAAGGTCTAGTTTACCATTATTTTCGCGCGCTATGGCACCTAATGGCCATTGACAGCCAATACCTAATTTTTCAAGCACGGTTTTTTCTGCAAGTACTTCTTGGAAAGATATATAATGATTTAATTTTTCAATGATGCTTCTTTTTGGACTATCTTTTCTGGTTATTACTGCCAGCGCCCCTTGTCCTGCAGGGGGAGTTAAATATTCCAAAGAGAATCTATTTTTAATATTTTTTGTCAATCCCAGACGATTAAGGCCGGCTTCTGCCATCAAAGTAGCATCACATTCGCCTTCCATAACTTTTCTAATCCGAGTCTCTATATTTCCTCTTATAGGCTCTAACTTAAAATTCTTTTGGTGATAATTACAAAAAGCTTCTCTTCTCAGACTACTGGTTCCTAATTTTGAACCGGGAAGAAGTTCTTCCCAGCTTTTTTTGGAAACCAAGACTTCATTAGGTGATTCTCTGATGGGAACTGCTGCAATCACCAAATCCTGGTCTAAGTCGGTGGGAACATCTTTTAGGCTGTGAACAGCAAAATCGACTTTTTCGTCTAAAACCGCCCGATCAAGTTCTCTTGTAAAAAGCCCCTTAGAATCCATATTGTAAAGTTGAGAATTGGTTATTTGATCCCCCATAGTTTTAATAATATGGGTTTCTATTTTCTCATTGCTTATTTTTGAAATTTCTTTGATAATATATTTAGTTTGCACTGTGGCAAGCATGCTCCCTCGAGTTCCTACGATCAATGAATCATCTCCAAACTTATTACGGAGGATTTTTAATTTAATAATTATATAATTCTTATTTTATAAATTTATACTTTAAAAATGAATTTTAATCCAAAATAGTTTAATCTGCAAATATAATCTATCTTAAAATTTATTTACTAGATTTTTTTGTTTTCATTCTTAAATTTTTTTAATTCGATATTATAATATATAAAGTGATATCATGAATTAAGATTTTCATTATATAAAACCTTCATTCGAAAATTTTTGAAAATATCTATTGAATTATAATGTATTCCAATTATATTAAATATTATATTAAATTTTTTCCAGATATCAGATATAATGAATATAAAATACTTATTTATTTATACTAATTACCGTTGCTTAAGATTTGAGTAATTTGAGCGATAAATGAAAACAATATTTTTTCTTCCATTATCAATAGCAAATTGGACTGCTTCTTGAGGATCAAAAAAGTGATAAGGATTATAATTCATATTTTCTTTAATTCCTAACCCTAATTCGTTGGTAAGTATTAAAGAAATCTTTTTTTCGGGAATACTATTTGATGTATTATTATTTTTATTATAAAATATCTTTTCTAAAAGTTCAGCAGCTTTAATTTCATCTATTTCTTCGCAAGTTATTCCGTATTGTCCGCCTAGAATAATGGCTGGGTTTTTCAGTTCCATAGTCATGTTAATCGCATGTTCTATGGCAGTGATATTTATACCGGGATTAATTTCTTCTATAATGTTTATTTTATCAAATTTTTTTATAGAACTTCTTCCTTCCAATCCAGAAAAATTTTTCAGCCCTTCTTTAATGTTATTGGGGATCATCCCTAATGTTAAAGCACAACAAACAGCAGCCAGTACATTTTCAACCTGATATGGGGATGGAGCAAATGTTTCTACTGAAAAATCGCAATTTAAAACATCCCCATTAATTGTTTTCAAATTCCAGGTCTTTATTCCAATAATTGATTTTTTAAGTCCATATTCAATGTTGCTTAAGCATAAATTTGATTGGTCTGTTTTATTAAAACTGAAAGTGTTTAATCTATTTTTTAAATTACCATATTTCAAATGACCATAATATTCCATAAATGTGTCATATTCACAGCATATCATCTTGCTCTGGAATATTTGTTCTTTAGCTAAACTGGCCTTACTTTTTTTACCGGCAATTGGGTAGTCTTCAATTATGTTGGTTAATAACCCCACATCAGCCATTCCAGTAGCTCCTAATGAAGTTTCAAATATAGAAATTCCATAATCATTATTTTCTGCCAATTTAATGGTTTCAATTATACTGGCAGGGGTTATGCTAATATTTTTTTTTAGAACAATTGATTCTGATATTATTTCACTATTTTCAGATGGTTCACCATTTTCAAAGATTTCTGCCCCTAAACTACTCAGTATAAGTGGCCGGTATGGTGCAAAAATTTGTTTTAACATTCCTACTGTACTGGTTTTTCCTTTTACACCAGTAACTTCAATTATAGGAATTTCTTTGGAATTCCCATTTAAATTTAATGGATACTTTTCCTTTAAATTTTCTTCAAAATTGCTATTTTCAATTTTTAGTTTTTTCCAATTATCTAAAATTAATTTAATAGCTTGATGATGGGAAAAATCTGGTTTAATATTTAGCGGACAATGTACTGGTGAAATGATTTTAATATCATCATCTGTTTGGAAATCCGGGTTATTTAAACTTAAAAATGATTTCAAATCGTCTTTACTTTCCAAATATTCGTTTTTTCTGAACCCAGAATTTATTAATCTGATTCCATTTTCCTGAAGAGTCTTTTTTTGCTTCGCGCTGGTGGTTTGGTAAATATCCCATACCCATACATCCTTAAAAATATCTAATTTTGCTATTTCTAAGGCGATAATCAATCCGCCATGAGTAAGGTCTATTATAAGAACATTCATTAAATTCACCAGGTAAATAAAATATTTGACAAATGATTTATTTAAAAATTAATTTGGATTAAAATGTTGATTAAAATTTGATTATTAATAATCGGTTCATATTTCAGCAATAAGTCTGTTATTTAGATTTAAAGCTAATTTGATTTTATTTGGGGGAGTAATATAAACTTTAAAAAGTTTAATTAAAAGTTTAGAATTTTCATGAATTAATTCCGCCTTCAGTAAGTTTTTCCCTGACTTTTTTGTAAAAGTCTTTATTAAGCCTCACAAAATAAGCTTTGGTGTCTGATTTTTTGAATAACAGTTCTTCCGGATAATTGAATTCTTCTTCAAATTGCCCATCTATTACAGCAATTGCTTTTTTTCCTTCTCTTAACAACTTTACTTTTATCTCACTTTCGTTGGAAACTACAATTGGTCGCGCACCAAGCTTAAATGGGCATATGGGAACAATAAGGAACGCTTCAACTCGAGGATCTACTATGGGCCCTCCTGCTGACATAGAATAAGCTGTAGATCCGCTGGGAGTGGCGACTATAAGGCCATCAGCTCTTAATTCTTCTACAACTTCTTCGTCAACAGATATTTCTATATGTAGCATCTTAGCAGGTTTTTTGGTCATCATAACTACTTCATTAAGGGCCGAAGGTAATTCATTTCCATGATAAACTCTTAGAAGTGTTCTCTCTTCAATAAAATAATTTCCAGATAATACTTCTTCCAAGGCAGTGAATGTGTTTTCAGGATCTATTTCTGTTAAAAATCCAACAGTACCTAAATTTATTCCCAAGATGGGTATTTTTTTACCATTAACCAAATTTTGGGTCCTTAATATGGTTCCATCGCCCCCAATGGCTATTATCATGTCTGCTTGCATATCTTGAATTTCCACACCCATTTCTTTAAATTCGTTGATTTCTTTTATGAGCGAAGAATCTATGGAAACTTTGATATCTTTGTTCAAAAGAAATTTAACTATTTCTTTAACTAATTCGACTGATTTTGGGATGTCTAAACGGGCCACAATTCCAATATGCATCTAGATGACCTCCATTATTTTCATGATTTCTTGATGAAGATTACTATTTCCTGCAGCAATAATGGATGTTCTTGCATTTAAACTTAAAAGACCATCTACGGATTTTCCTTCCTGGTCAGTTACAATTCCTCCTGCTTCTTCTACTATTAATTTAGCTGCCGCAATATCTACTACTCTCAGGTTTCCTCTAAGATCCATAAATGCGTCATAGGCCCCATTACCAACATATGAAAGTTCTAAGGCAACAGAACCTAATATCCTCATTCTTCGGATGATTTTACAGATGTTATTCACCTGGCTAAATTTTGTGCCATAAATAAAAGCACCCATGGATGATTTATTTAAACTATCTTGGGTGGATGGAAAGACTCTTTCTCCATTCACCATAGATTCTCTTCCTTTAATGGCCTCGTAAAAGTCACCGGTGGCGAAATTTTTAACAAATCCCATTTTCACATCTCTTAGGGACGGTAAATTTGCGCCAGGTATGTATTCTGCCACAGCTACGGATATTCCAAATGCAGGAATATTTTTAACAGAGTTACTGGTTCCATCTAGAGGATCCACTACAAAAATGATTTGAGGGTGTGGGCTTGTTTTGAAAAAGTCACCGTCTGGCTCTACATTTTCATCATGTGCATTTCTAAGTGATTCCGTATCTAAATAATCATTTGGGCTGGAATTAATTTTTATAGTCCCAATTTCCTCACTTATTAAAATTACTGGCCTTTTTGATCTTATAAGGACTTCAATTACTTCATCTTCAGCAACTAAATCAATTAATTTAGACGGCGTACCGTCTGCACCCATTTTTATTATTTCTCCTGCTTCATTTTTGCCAACTAGTGGAGAAACAGCTTTTTCAACTTGTTCGGTCATTTTAACAGCTATACTTCTCCAAAATTGCAAATCAGATTCTTCCATTTAACCATCCCATTTTTATTAATATCTGGTATTGTAATTACAAAAAATCTGCTATTATTTTCTTACAGCAGTTTCATTTGACTAATTTTAATTCATTAGTTATTCATATTAAGTTACAATTTAATAAAATTAAGGGAAATGTGATTTTATTAAATTCTTTTTTTTAAAAGAGTTTGAAAAGTCAAAAAAATTGGAATTAAAAAAATAATATAAATAATATTAATAAATAAAATCTAGAATTATGATTTCCTGTTATTTGTTAAATAAGAGAATTAAATTATTTTTTAATTTAATTCAATTATATATGCTTCAATGGACTTTAATCACCTAAATAAACTAAAGATGCTACCACTGCACCTAAATCAACTACTTTATGATTAATTTCCTCAACATGCAATTCTTTTATTTCCATATTCCTAACTTGCATCATGTATTTTACCATGGAAATAGTTTCTTTTCTAATTGCTTCTGGATCACAGTTGATTCCACTGTGTTCCACCACACAACCAAAATCAGAGGATGTGGCCACGGCAATAGCTGCTGAAATAAGATCCCCTGGATTAGAAGAACTTGTATAGGAAAGCACACAGTTAACCATATCTCCGGGAGTCAATTTTTTAAGTTCTATAATCTCAGTATTTGCCGGTATTATACTAGAAACTTTAATTAGGTTCACATCTCCAATTCCTGCATGTAAGAGAGCATTGTCAAATGCATTTAGTTTAGTGGGACCTTCTGCTTTTCCAGATGTTATTGCGACTTTCATTAATGATCACTTATCTATTAATTTTTTCAACTAATTTTTTCTAATTATTATCTAATTTTATAAAATTGTAATGCATCTCAGTGATTATTTGATTCAATTATGATTACTGATTAATCACATATTTTTAGTATAATTTTATAATCATTTATACATTAAATAACCTAATAAGATTAATAATAACTTTGATATAATCTAATTATCTATAATTTTAATTAGAAATACAATTATCTTAAAAGGTCTTTAAATAAAGTTAATATAAATAGATAGTTAGATATATTGTTAACATCTTATGGTCATTTCAAATTATTCATGATATATTGATATATTTTTATAAATTGGATTTGGCTTAAATTAGATTAGATATTAATCAATTTTTCAGCTGTTTGTGATAATTATGGCTATTTCATCTAACGATAATTACTATAATGTCTAAATAGCGTCCTATATCAGTTTCAATGCTGGTGTTCTAATTGGAGACTTTTATTAAAGTCTCCAAGTATCATTCAGTATGTTGACATTGATATTTTCTTACATTATATAGGAGGTAAAATAATGTCAAAGAAAGTTGTAGAAGTTAAAACTTTAAAAGTCGGTAAATATGTAATTTTAGGCGGTGAAGCATCTAAAATCACCAGTATTTCAACATCATCCCCAGGTAAGCACGGTTCTGCAAAAGCTCGTGTGGAAGCAGTTGGTATTTTTGATACTCAAAAAAGAAGTATTGTAAAACCAGTGGATACTAAAATTGATATCCCAATTATTGACAAAAGAACTGGTCAGGTACTGGCTCTTATGGGTAGCGATGTTCAATTAATGGATTTGGAAACATATGAAACCTTTGAAATTCCTATTCCAGATGATCTACGAGACCAACTCCTTGAAGGTGTGGAAGTTGAGTATATCTTGGCCATGGGTAATAAAAAACTCATGAGAACTAAAGGATAATTATAATTGGATATCTTAATATTCAGATAATGAATATCTTTAGATTAATTAATTCTGATGATTATAATCTACTATTAATTAAATTAATTGTTATTAATCATCTAATATCTAATCAATTATATTATTTAAATTTAATAATAATCCTTTTAATAATATTTTTAGATTTGTTTGATTAATTGAATATTAATTGATTAAGATATTGAATTGGTTAAACCAATTGCTTAATTAATAAAAAAGATATCTATTATGATTATAAATAAACTTTTAAATAATATTAACTTATAAAATGGGAAATGAGATCATAATGTTACTTTATACTCATAACCCTTCAAAATTTGCTTTTTCTAGGGATAAATCGGACTTTGAAAATTATCTATCCAATTTAGATATTGATTATGCAAATTCTGAAAATAAGGAAAATCAGAGGCTTTTAGGATTAATTGGTGTGCCTTTTGATGGCACTACTACTTACCGGCCAGGGGCTCGTTTTGGCCCATCGGCTGTCCGTGAGGCATCTTATAACTTTGAAAATTATAATTTGTCATTTAATGAAAGTTTAGATGCTATTTTTTTTGATTTAGGCGATCTGGAAGTTATCCATGGCAATGCCAAAAAAACATGTGAAAAACTTCAAGAAACCGTATTGGAACTTTATGGTGCTGGAATTACTCCCATAATTATTGGGGGTGAGCACAGCGTAAGTTGGGGAGTTATATCTGCCTTAAAAGAACATCATGGCTTAGAGGATATTACTGTAGTTCATTTTGATGCGCACATGGATATTATTAATGAATACCTGGGAGAGAAACTTTCTCATGCTACGGTTATGCGCCGAGTTTTTGATCTTGAACCTAAAAAAATCATTCAAATTGGTGTTCGTTCAGCATCTTTAGAAGAAAAAAATTTCGTGGATAAAAATTCACAAAAAATTGATTATTACACTTCGTATGATGTTAAAAATGATGAAAAATTGATAGAATCAATTCTGAATAGAATTGAAGGCCCAATTTATATTTCAATAGATATGGATGTTTTAGATCCTTCTCAAGCACCCAGTGTGGGTAATCCGACTCCCTGTGGATTGAGTTCTTTCCAAATTGAAAAATTTATTAAAATATTGGCCCAAAAAGATGTAATCGGTTTAGATTTGGTGGAAGTTGCCTCTAAGGAGATTGGGGATATTACTTCTATTAATGGAGCTAAAATTATTTATGATTTCCTTTGTTTACAGTGATGAAGGATTATATCTAAATTCTTTTTGATATTTTTTTCATATTTTTAATTTTAAATTAATTTCTATTAAATTTCTATTAAATAAAAAAATAATGAAAAATAATAATGAAATAAATTAAATACTATTCTTTAGAATACATATACAATTATGTGAACAATATTTTCTTAATGCTTTGAATTAATTCAAAAACGAGGATTAATATTAATTTATCATATTAATATCACTATTTATTAGATTTTAGAGGTTATAGAATGAATATGCGCGAAGTAGAACTTTCTGGTCACATTATAGATAGTCTCATCCTTCCTAAAACAATGGATATCATAATGGATATGGGTGGGGACTTTAAAATTCTGGAATTTGAAGTTGGTAAAAAGAAAACGGATACTAGCCATGCCAGAATTCTGGTTTCTTCTGAGACTCCAGAGCACTTAAATGAAATATTGGATGAATTAAGTGAAATTGGAGCATCTATAGCTGAAATTAAAGAGGTTAAATTGGTAGCATCTGAGAAAGACAGAGTTTTACCTTCAGATTTTTATTCTACTACTAATCATCCCACTTTTGTTTATTATAAAGATGAATGGATTGAAGTGGAAGAAATTGAAATGGATTGTATGATTGTTATAGAACCTCGGGATAAAAAAGCCTTCTGCAAACCTATAGGTCGTGTTGAAAAGGATGATTTAATAGTTGTGGGGCGTGAAGGTATTAAAGTCACTCCTCCAGAAAGGCCAAGGGGTAAACAAGGAGTATTTGAATTTATGAATAGTGATGTTTCCTCTGAAAAGCCATTAATGTCTTTAATTAAGAAAATTGCATCGGAAATTAAAGAGATTAAACAACGAGGAGGAAAAATTGCTATTGTAGGTGGCCCGGCTATTGTACACACTGGTTCGGCTCCAATAATTGCCCAAATGATTAAAGAAGGATATATTGACGTTATATTTGCTGGAAATGCAATGGCAACTCATGATATTGAAAATGCATTATATGGAACTTCGCTTGGGATCTGTGTTCGCAGTGGAGAAGCAGTTACTCGGGGGCATCGTCATCACATCAATGCCATAAATGAAATCAATAAAGAAGGCTCTATAAAAGATGCAGTAGACAATGGAGTACTAAAAAAGGGTATAATGTATGAATGTGTTAAGAATAATGTTCCTTTTGTTCTTGCAGGATCTATACGTGATGATGGGCCTTTACCGGATGTTATAACTGATGTAATTGAAGCACAAGATGCAATGCGGATTTATGCACAGGATGTGGATATGGTGATTATGATTGCCACCATGCTACACTCTATAGCAACGGGTAACATTCTCCCGTCTAAAGTTAAAAGTATATGCGTGGATATAAATCCTGCTACTGTCACTAAACTGGCTGATAGAGGAAGTGCTCAAGTGGTAAGTATTGTAACTGATGTTGGTGCATTTTTACCAATATTGCTCGATGAGCTAAAAAAATAATATAAATTAGGATAATTTTGGGAAAGGATTCAAATTAATTAATTAATTAATTAATTTTTTCCCATTTTTTTGATCTACTAAACTAAATAACAAATTAATGATTATTAATCCAGAGTTTTCTGTTGTATTGTGGTGAAGAAATAATAAAATGAAATCAACACTAAAAACAAGATTACTATATTCAAATAAAATAAATAGCCACCAGCACTTATTATTCCCACTTCATTACTGGAATAAGTTATTACAAAAATAGCCACTCCTAAAAGAAATGAAATAGCACCCTTACGTATTTGAGCATACTTTAAAAAGAATCGGGCCTGCATTTCCTCTTTATTGTAGGTTATAAAAATGACCATAGCTCCTAAAATACACACCATCACTGTAATAAATACAATTAAATTAATTATTTCTAAAATAGACAAATATTCACCTCCTAATAGGTTTATTATGTCTTTAAAAATATTTATAATTTATGAATTAATATTTATGATGAATCATAATCACGACTATTTAAAAAAATAAAATAAATATATTCTCACTATTCTTAATTTAATGACTTCAGTTAATTAACCATTAAAAAGTAGGAAAATCATTTATTTACTGCTTTTGGAGCGATAAAATGAATGGACAAAACAGAAAAGATATTAAACGAGGATCTGAAGTTTACATAGTACTTAAAAAAGATCAACGCACTGGAAAAAGAACCAAGGGTGTAGTTAAAGATTTGCTCACAAAATCTGCTTCCCATCCACATGGAATAAAGGTTAGGCTTGAAGATGGGAGTGTGGGTCGGGTGCAGGAAATCCTAAAATAATTAAATAGATTTATTATTATCTAATACTCATTAGCTTAAATTATTATTCTAAATTCAGATTATGGGCAAATAATAGAATCAAAGATGATATTAATACATTATAATGGGGTTTTTTCATGATAATGGGAAATATTTTAAATGTTTTTACAGATGAAGTGTATCCTGCTGAAATTACTATTAAATCAGGTATTATAACTTGTGTAAAAAAAATTGAAGGAGATTTTGATGGAATACTAATTCCAGGATTAATAGATGCCCACATTCACATTGAAAGTTCTATGCTTACTCCTTCTTTTTTTGCTAAAGCCGTGGTTCCTAATGGTACAACTGCTGTAGTGGCCGATCCCCATGAGATAGCTAATGTATGGGGCCTTGAGGGGATTAATTTCATGCTTAATGATTCGAAAAAGGTTCCCCTTCGATTATTTTTCTCAGCACCCTCTTGTGTACCTGCAACAGAATTTGAGACTTCTGGAGCGGATGTTGGCCCTGATGAAATTGATATTTTAATGGAAAAGGAAGAAATTGTGGCTCTGGGTGAGATGATGAATTTTCCAGGAGTTATAAATGGCGATCCTCAAGTCATGGCCAAAATTGCTAGTGCTAAACGCCATAAAAAACCTGTTGATGGCCACGCACCACTTTTATCTGCTGGAGAACTTTGTAGCTATATATATGCTGGGATTTCTACTGATCATGAATGCAGTTCGCTGGAAGAGGCCCTGGAGAAAAAAGAACTGGGAATGAAAATAATGATTAGAGAAGGTTCTTCTGCAAAAAATTTGGAAGATTTAATATCTGTGGGGGGAGATTTCCTAGTTTCTGATGATAAACACCCTCAAGATCTTTTAGAAGGACATCTGGATTATATAGTTAAAAAAGCAATTAAATTAGGTATGGATCCAGTGAAAGCTATTAAAATGGTCACTATTAATCCTGCTGAACATTATTCTCTTAATATGGGAGCTATTAGTCCTGGAAGGGCTGCTGATTTTATTTTGATAGATAATTTGACAGATTTTAATGTAAAAAAGGTTTTTATTGGTGGGGAATTAGTTGCTGAAAATAAATCTGCTCTTTTTGATGCAACTCCTCAATGCCATAGCAACAGTATTGTCCTTGAAAAACTTGAACCATCAGATTTTAGAATCCGGGCTTCTGGAAATGAGGTAATTGTTCGTGTGATTAATGTTTCTGATGGCCAAATTATAAGTTCTGAGTCTGAAGCAATGGTACAAATTATTAATCAAGATTTAGTTTCAGATACCTCTTTGGATGTAATCAAGATTTCAGTTATAGAAAGACATGGAAAATCAATAGCTTTGAAAAATAAAGAAGTATTTGATGATAAAGAAGTATTAAATAATAAAAAAAATAGGTTGAAAAATCTCCCAAATATATGCACGGCTTTTGTAAAAGGATTTGGTATTAAAGAGGGAGCATTTGCTTCCAGTGTGGCCCATGATTCACACAATGTGATTGTTATAGGTACTAATAATCAATATATGTCCCAGGCAGTGAATACTTTAATAGAGAATAAAGGTGGGCTGGTAGCAATATCGAAAAATGGTGAAAAATCTTTAAAACTACCTATAGCTGGTTTAATGGTGGATGATGATGCAGAAATAGTATCTTCTAAATTACGAGAACTTCATAACCTGGCCATGGAAATGGGATGCTCTCTTGAATCTCCTTTTATGACTATGTCATTTTTGGCCCTTCTGGTAATTCCTCAATTAAAAATAAGTGATAAAGGCCTTTTTGATGTTTCTAAATTTGAATTTGTGGATGTAATTAAGAAAATAATTAATTAATCAAATCTTTTTAAAAATTATTGAAGAAATTATTGAGACCTATAATTAATCGAGATCCTTAAAATTTTCTTTAATCTCTTTTATTATCCTGCTCAGGGCAGCTTTTTCTTGAGGACTACCTACTTTTTTTACTAATCGGTCCATTTCTTTTATTCTAGCCCAGTAAATAGTTTTTGTTTCATTATCTGCCAGCTCAAACCTAGTATAATTTATTAATGACTCAATTACAGCATATATTCCCCTATTTAGTGGAATTGCTTGAGATTTGATTTTAACTACTTCTTCAACATTGGCAGTTACAATTGACATTTTAGAAGATCCTAAATCATTTTTTTTAGTAATTTCTTTTATTTTGACCACATAACAAACAAAAAAAGCATCTGCATCTTTTAAAAAAGGAATTTCATTATAATATTCAAAACATTCATCATTCAGGTCTTCTAAAGTTGATTTAGTAAAAATAATTGGATTTTGAGTTATATTTACTATAAAATAATCATGGTTGTGGATATTATTTACAGTATGGGTTCCTTCGTACAAATATAAAACAATCTGTTTTGAATTTTTGCATAGAACTCCAATAGGGGCGGCATTAACTGCACCATTAGTATTAGTACCATTATCATCTGTTTTTAAATCATCAGACTTTTTTAAGTGGCCTTGATACTTTTCAAGCCCATTAATATTTTTGGTAGTTATAATTGTTTCATATAACTGGCCTTTTGCCATTTGGATAGAATATAAATCATCTAATTTTTTATAATTGGGATTTTCATTATTTAAATGATTTTTTGGCATTTGGATTCCTTTTTATTTATTTATTTATTTATTGCTATTATTAATCTTAAAATAGGGTAAATCAGGATATTTTTGAATAAATTCTTATTTTAATACACATCCTTTTAAATCTGCATTAATAATACAGTCAAAATCTACTTTACTATCCCAGTTTACTTTACGGAACATATCCATGTAAGATATTCCAATCACCGTTCCACCATCACCTAAAACATTTTCAATCAATTCATTAATCTGGCTTGGTTCAGATCCAATGTGGGGAATGGAAAGACCTCCTAAAAGCACTAAAACATCCACATCCACATTTGCATTTGCATTTGGGGTTTCCCCTAATTCTAATCCATAATTAGTTATTTCCATTTTACGAGCTTTATCTACGTCCGTCATTGGAATAAAAATAGTTTCTTTCTCTCTAATGGCATATGCAAAAAGTAGTGCAAAAGGCGTGCAGACTCCGGGAACTCCTGCAAAAGCAATTCGCTCAGCATCTTTTACTTCATCTTTAAACGCTTCTAAATGACCTTTAATACCTTCAAACTCTTTAATTTTTTCCATAAAATCCCCCAATTTACGAAAATAACAATATATTCTCCAATATTCGTAATTTAGTTAATGATATTATTTTAAAATTTATATTTCTAATTTAATTCCATTAATTTATTATTTCTATTCAATAACCTTTGTTGAATAAATTAAATCTGACTATTGTTATCTTTTTTAGTTAATTATTTTTCAAACTTAATATAACCATACGGTTATATTTAATCAAATAAATATTTTATATTATGGAAATTGAAAACCTTAAAAGGGGACTGGAGATACTTACTTCATCTGATGAATTTGCATTAATTGTTCCTGAAGTTAGGACCAACTTAGTAATGGCCAAAATAGATGCTAAAACTGAAAAAGATGTTGCAGGAATTCCAGGAAGGATAACTACTTTTAATGGAATTGCTTTTGCTTGTAGGGAACCTGAATTTGGAGCATCTTCTCACATGGCTCGTATGGTTTTAAATGTTAAAAAATACGATTCGACAAAGAGAAGTGCCATTGATCTCAAGTATCACCCTCAAATAATTGAAATCTGCCAGAAACTGGGCCTTAAAGTTTCTTCTTATGATAGAACCCATGAACCCGAGAATATTAAAAATGAAGAAGGTGGAACAATTCCCTGGGGTGTTAAGGAATCTATAAATAAAATTGGAGAGGTTCCTGATGTGATTTATCATTTGGGGGCATGGGGTAAAGAACCTATTGTCTGTTTGCTGGCTACTGATGCAATAGAAGCTGCCAGAACCGCAGTATGTATTGCTAAGTTGTGGTTGGCTTTTGATTAAATTCGATATATTGGATTATTCTTCAAAATTTTGCAAATAATTATAAATTTCACAAAATTTTCAAATTTGCGGATTTCATATTAAGTTAACTATTCAACTTATTTTTCTTAAATGGATTGCCAGCTAGTGATAAAACAGTACCATTTAAATATTAATATTGCATAATTAAGATAATAGACTTTGATAAATAGGTAATTAATAATTTCATAATAATTCATAATTAAATTCTATATTTTATCATTTATAGAATTCTAAATTTTAAAGATTATTTAGATTATATGAGGGATCATAATGAAGTATGATATGTATTACGAGCTTTTGGAACAGCCCAAATCATTAAAAGATACTTTAAAAGCAGAAAAATCTCAAATGTCTGAGATTTCTAGCAAAATATCTGAAATGGACCGTTTGTATTTGGTAGGATGTGGAAGCTCTTTATCAACCTGTTATTCTGCTAGAGATGCTATTAACATGGTTCATGACACACCCGTCGAAGTTTTTACTGGCTATGAGTTTCTTTATCATAAAAAAATCGAAAATAAAAATGCAGGACTTATAGTAACTTCTCAATCTGGAGAAACTGCAGATACTTTAGCTGCGCTTCGAAGGGCTAATGAAATTGGCCTTCCCACAGTATCCATAACCAATGAATCTGAAAGCAGTATGATGAAAGAGGCTGCAAACTCAATTTTAACTCGATGTGGTAGGGAAAATGCAATACTGGGTACTAAAACTTATGTTACTCAGTTAATGTGTTTATATCAAATTCTTTTTGATGCTTTTGATACTTCACAATCACCTGAGGTTTTAAAACAGCTGAAAGATCTTCCAGATATCACTGAGAAACTTATTAAATCCACGGAAAATGAAAATAAAGAACTGGCCCAGAAATTTGCACAGGAAGATATTTTTTACTGTATGGGTGGAGGGCCTAATTATGGATTGGCCTACAAATTGGCCATGACTATGCTTATGGAAGGTGCTATTAAACACGCATGTCCTCTTTATTCTGCAGAATTCCGGCACGGTCTTATTGAAAGAGTGGAAAAAAGTGTTCCTACAATCTTCTTAGATTCGGGATATCCTGGTGATGAATTAACTGAAAGAGCAATTGAATTCTGTGACAATATTGGTGCTAATAATATCGTGTTCAAAATGCAGGATTATGCAGATGTTAATTATTTATTATCTCCATTTGTTCTGGTAGTTCCTCTGGAATGGTTTGTTTATTATCTGGCCCATTTCAATGGAGAAGATCCTGGCAGTACTCGGCATATTGGGAAAGTTAGATATTAATTTACTCAGTTTAAGCAAAATTGAGTAAAATATTTAAAATAATCTTTTTATTATATTTTATAATAAAAATTTTACATAATTCTTTTTTAAAAAATACTTTTTTATTTCTAAATAAAAGTAAATTTGAATAAATAATTTTTTAATATTTCTTTTGGAATGAATCTTAGAATAAATAATTTCTAGAATTAAATCCATTTTAGCTTATTTTAAAATAAATATTAATAAAATATTAATTAATAACCATTTTTATAATCATTGTGTGATGGTTTTACAATAAAAACACTTCTAAATGAATTGATGTGCTGAAACTAATTTTAATCAATTTCAACATTAAATTTCTTTTTTTTAGCTTTAGGAAGATTTATTGTTAAGACACCGTTTTCGAAGTTAGCTGAGGCCTCTTCTACAATCACATGCACGGGCAAATTAACTGATCTTAGTGCTTCTCCATATTTCCGCTCTTTTCTTAGGTAGTTGACATCTTCAACTTCTATTTTTTCCTCAAATTTAGCAATAATGGTTAAACTACTTTCAGCAAGTTCTATATTTATATCTTCTTTGTTAACCCCGGGAAGATCAGTTTTGACGGTTATCATTTCCCCAGATTCAATAAGGTCAATATTGAGCTTAGAAGGGACTTTTTTACCATATTCTGAGATTTTATTTTCTAAATCTACTTGCATTTCTTTAATGTTTCTAACCACATCATCAATCATTTTCTCAGTAGTAAGCTTTTTCTTTTCTACATTATCGTCATGGTTCGTGGTGCTACTTTCTAATTTTATTTTATCATTCACCAAATTCCTCCAATCGAGTTATTATTTCTTTCACTCCAGTTCCATGAACTGCAGAAATTCGCAATGGATCTTCAAACTTGTCCACATACGCGTCAAGGTACTTAACATTATCAGCTAAGTCAATTTTGTTAAAAAGACATATGACTGGAGTTTTGAATACTCTTTGAATTTCCTGTAAAAGGTGATATTGGCTTCCTAATGGGTAACCACAAGTTTCTGAAGCATCGAATATGAATAAAATAACATTAGCTAAATGTTCTAATGCTACCATGGCCCTTAGTTCTATGTCATTCATATCCAGAATGGGCCTATCTAAAAGTCCAGGAGTGTCAATAATCTGAATTTTTTTCCAATTTCTTTCTAAATGACCTATCTGGATCCCTTTAGTTGTAAATGGATAATCAGCCACTCTAGGCTCAGCAGTGGTCAATCTACGAAGAAGAGTTGATTTTCCAACATTTGGAAAACCAGCAATTACGACTGTAGTGGCCGCAAAATCTACGGTTGGCATATTCCTTAACTTGGCCTTGGCAAAGTCAAGAAAGTCCAAGTCCTTTTCAATTTTTTTTACAACAGATGCTATTCTACCAAAAGCCTGGCTTCTTAGACTGGATGATTTATCTGGGGTAGATCTTCTTATACGAGAAGAATAATCTTTTTCTAACTGGGTTATTATGCCTATGGACCAGTTTAAAGCACCTAAAGATTGTTTCATCTGATCTACACCTACTGCTACATCTATGTAGTCCTGATAAAATTCAGGCATCTTCTCAATCTCTGGCACTCTATCTAATATGAGTTGGATTCTATCTCTTATGACTTGGCAGGCGGTTTGAACTCTAGTTTCTTCTATACGCTTAGATTTTAAATTTCTAGGTATTTTAGAACTTCTTACTCTGGCAGCTGCTTTTTTAGCCCTTCTAAAACCAGTATCAAGGAGTTCATCTGGTGTGGGGACGGTTGGTATTATCATGAAATCACACTTTGTAAATTTATTATAGTATTATATTTAACTGTTGAATCTATATTTTATAATTTAATATTTTTATTAGTCTTTAAATCCGATTTAGCTTTTATAATCCGTTTTATAATTAAATCTCTAAGATTAAAAACCTCTAAGATTAATCTACTAAAATCAGTTTATTAAAAGCTTTATGAGAATAATTAAGAATATTTTTATAATTTTGAAGTTATTATAAAAGTTAGCTGTAAAAATTCATAAAAACACGTCATTAAAAGTATTTCATTTATAAGTTATGTACTGAGTATATTAATAATTTTGTATTAAAAATAAATTCTGTCATTAATTTGTTTCTTTTTAATGTAATTTTGAATTATTATTTTTCATGGAATATTTGTGCCTGAAAATTGAATATTTGTGTATCTGCACCATACCAGCAGTCAGATGGTAGGCCTGCTTTCATACAAGTATTGCATAAAAACTCTTCTTCATCCCAATTCCACTCCACTGGAACTTGAGGCAAGAGAAGGCCTTTATAAAAGTTTTTTTCTACAATTAAACCATCTACTCCCACTTTAATTTTTTTGAGATAATCCTTTGGATTTTCGACTTCTACCAGTTTTGGTTTACTTAAAACACTAATTTCCAGGCCTATTTCACTCATTTCTGACTCTTTAACTGGGGGAAAACGAGGATCTGAACTTGCTGCAGAAATAGCAACTTCAATAACTGCATTTACCAGCGGTTTAATTGGTTCACAGTATCCTATGCATCCTCTTAATTCACTTTTTCCTCTATCAATGCCCTTTTTATTTAATGTTACAAAAGCACCCATAGTTTCTTTTAATGATTCTGGCGTCTTTGTAGGTGGTGAAATAATTTTTTTATTTTTAATATAGCTGTTAATTGATTTTCTGGCCAATTTAAGTAAAAATTCTCCTTCTTCCTCCGAAAGCATTTACATGGAACCCCCTACTATGGCATCAATAATCCTTACGTGCGGGCCACCATCTCCCACTGGAGCAGTCTGGCCGGATTTTCCACAGAATCCCATGCTCATTTTAAAGTCAGATCCGACACCATTAACCTTTTTCAAGGTTTCCATAATATCTCCGGATAGTGAAACATCTCTTAATGGAGTTTTTATTTCCCCATTTTCAATTTTAAATGATTCAGCTGCATTGAACTGGAATATTCCTTTTCCAGTATCGACTTGTCCTCCGCGAGAACCTTTAAGATAAATTCCATCATTTATATCTTCTATAAGTTCATCAAATTTCAATTCACCTGGTTTAAGGTAGGTATTACTCATTCGAACTATAGGTTGCTCACTGATTATGGACCTGGCATTTCCTGAAGATTCGATATTTAACTTAGATGCTGTTTCTCTAGAACTTAAAAGAGATTTGAGAATTCCGTTTTCCACTAGGACATTTTCTTTTGTTTTTGTTCCTTCTGCATCATAGGCATAATATCCAAATGCGTCCATACTGGCATCATCAATTATAGTTACCATATCGGATCCTATTTGACTTCCCATTTTGTCTTTTAATATCGAATCATTTTGTAATATTAAATCTGCTTCAGCAGCATGGCCCAATGCTTCATGAATAAATACTCCGGTTAATTCACAATCCGTTACTACTGGGAACTTTCCAGATGGTGCTTTTTCTGCTGAAAGCAATCGAACGGCTTTTTCACCAATTTTTCTACCGAATTTTTCAATGTCAGCATTTTTTAATACTTCAAATCCTTTAGAACCACCCATACTCCCATGGCCAAACTGAATAACTTCTCCATCAGCAGCTACGGCATTTAAGAACATACCTACTCTGGATTCTTCCATGGTTACTTTAGAACCTTCTGAACTTAAAAAAACACTGTTACTTTCACTATCAACATAGTTTACAGTCGTACTAACTACTTGATCAACCGTAGCTGATTGATTGGCTTCTTTGATAATTTCCTTTTTTTCTTCAGTTGAAACATCAGCAGGTTTTATTTTGGCCGAAGATTTTACATTATCAATAGCAGCATCAGATTTAGTTAATTGAACATCGCTTTTAAGAGATTTGGATAATTTAAGAGCATATTCTCCTATTTCACCTAATTTTGAAAGGTCTGTTGTAAAAGCAAATCCCCATGCTCCTCCATTAAGAACCCTAACTCGACCCCCATGGTCAAATCCAGATTTTATTTCTTGAACTTTACCATCTTTCATTAAAATTGAGGTGCTGTTGCCACTACCTGCACGTATATCAACGTAATCGACTTTATTTTCTAAATCGCGGATTATTTTTTTAAATGAATCTAAATCAAGAGTATTTTTCATTAATATCCCCTTTTCCTACATAATCATATAAATTTTAATATTTAATAAAATTTTTTTAATATTCTTGTAAATCAATTAATTTCCCATAAAATTTATCCCATAAAATTTTATTGTATGGGTATTGATAGTTTTATTTTATTATAATAACTTTATCATATCAATTTATTTAAATATATATCAATTATAAAGTAAAATATATTTATGATAAACTATTAAATAATTAAAGTTTGCATTTATTTCTTTTAATTTTACTTATTAAAGCACCAGGTGGTAATTTGAAAACAATTCAGGAGATAAACCAAAAAATAAAGAACGGCGACGCAGTTGTGGTAACTGCAGATGAAATGACGAGTATTGTCGCCCAGAATGGGGCCCAGAAGGCGGCTGAAGAAATTGATGTGGTCACGACCGGTACATTTGGTGCTATGTGTTCTTCTGGTGCTTTCTTAAATTTCGGACATTCTGATCCACCAATTAAAATGTCTAAAACATTCCTTAATGGGGTTGAAGCATATTCTGGTCTGGCTTCTGTGGATGCTTATTTAGGGGCGGCCCAGCCAAGCCAAAATCCAGACATTGGTTTTGATTACGGTGGATCTCATGTTATAGAGGATTTAATCCGTGGAAAAGAAGTGGAACTTATAGCTGATGCCTATGGCACGGACTGTTATCCATTGAAAAGAGTAGAAACTTCCATAAATTTGGATAAAATTAATCAAGCAACCATGGTAAATCCGAGGAATTGCTATCAAAACTATGCAGTAGCCATAAATTCTACTGATGAAACTCTTTATACTTATATGGGCACATTACTTCCTAAATTTGGAAATGTAACCTATTCCAGTGCCGGAACGCTTTCTCCACTTATTAACGATCCTTATTTCAATACAATAGGGATGGGCACTAAAATATTCTTGGGCGGTGCTGAAGGATATATCCTATCTGAAGGTACTCAACATTCTACCGAAAATGAAAGACGAAATGGAGTGCCGGTAAGTGCATCGGGTACTTTAATGCTCCAGGGTGACATGAAGAAAATGAATCCGAAATACATTCGGGGCGCTACTATGCCTAAGTATGGTCCTACGCTTTATGTAGGGGCAGGAATACCTATACCTATTTTAAATGAGGAAGTTGCGGCTAGAACTGCTATTAGTGATGAAGAAATAATCTGTAAAATTATAGATTATGGTGTTCCTCGTCGAAGCAGGCCAGTAATAAGAGAAACTAATTATAAAGAACTAAAAACTGGTAAAATTGAAATTGATGGAATTGATGTTCCGACTTCTCCACTTTCATCATATAAACTGGCCAAAATGGTGGCGGTGGAATTGAAAGAATGGATAGAAAAAGGAGATTTCTTGCTGACAAATCCGGTAAGGCCATTGTCTTCCAAGGGAAACATAGTTAAACCTCTGGAAATAAGTAAACCGTCTGTCATGGTTAAAGATATTGAAAGTAAACCAGTTATCATGGCCTATCCTGGCGAAAAGATAAATGATGTAGCCAAAAAATTAGTGGACAATAATATTAATCACTTGCCAGTTGTAGATAATGATGGAAAATTAAAGGGTATTGTAACTTCCTGGGACATTGCTGATGGTGTGGCCAAAGGGAAATCAAAACTGGATGAATTAATGACCCGAAAGGTTATTATTGCCCGTGAAGATGAATCTGTGGATATAATTGCCCGTAGAATTGATAAAAATAATATTTCTGGCCTACCTATTGTTGATAAGGAAAATATTGTTAAGGGAATGATCACGGCTGAAGATATTTCTCGATTGATTGGAGAAAATTTAAAAGATGAAAATGGGGGAGAGTCAATATGAAATCATGGTTAAGATTTTTACCCACTATTGTAAACAAAGCTATAATGTCTGATGCTATTAAGATATATGACATCGATTTTAACATTTTAAGAGCTCATATTAATCCTCGGGGTGGAAAAATGCTGGTAGAAATCAGTGGGCCTCAGGAAAATGAATGTATTCAATATATGGAAGAACAAGGTATTGAAGTAATTCCTATAATGAGGGTAGTTCAAAAGGACTCAGAAAAATGTGTGGATTGTGGGGCATGTGTTTCCCTGTGCCCGGTGAAGGCTATATGTATCCAGGATGATTGGGAGGTGGAAATTGACAATCAAAAATGTATTGGTTGTGGTTTCTGTGTTAATTCCTGTCCAACCAAAGCTATCAGCTTAATGGAATGAATTAAAATTCTTTTTCATTAATTCTTATTTTAGCTTTTAATTACCTTTTTTTATATGCTTTTTTAAATAAAATTAATTAAAAATTATTTAATTACTAATTCCATAGATAGAATTAAATTGGAAATATAATTTATTGATATTTAATTAAAATTAAACAATATTTTAATTAATAGACTTATAAATTTAAATTATATTTATCCTGGATAAAATGAGTTCAAATAAATTTAAAGGTGGTTTTAATGGTTATTGTAGTAGGGTCTGGTGCTGGTGGAGCAACGGTGGCCCGAGAACTGGCCTTAGCAGGAATTCAAGTAAAAATTATTGAAAAAGGTCCAGTTATTCAATCTAAAAAAGCTTTTAATTATTATGATCCTTCTGAAGAAGGGATAGATCTTCTAAAAACGTCCTGTGTTGGAGGATCCACATTAGTAGCTGTTGGAAATGGGGTTAGAGTTCTTGAAAATGAATTAAAAAATATGGGTCTGGATATTTCTCTAGAGCTTGACGAAATTGAAGAAGATCTTGAAATTGGTCCAATGCCCGATTCTCACATAGGAGATGGAACCAAATTACTCATGGAATCAGCCAAATCAATGGGTTTAAATATCCAAAAAATGCCTAAATTTATTAGAAGTAAAGATTGTAGTCCTTGTGGCCGATGTTCGTTTGGTTGTCCAAAAAATGCTAAATGGTCTGCTGCGGACTTTGTTTTGGAGGCTCAACAAGCTGGTGCGGAAATAATATCGGAAACTGAAGTTACAGGGCTTATTGTGGAAAATGGACGGATAATTGGAGTTAAAGCATTACAAAATTCTGAAGAAATCAACTTCCTATCAGAAATCGTAATTTTATCTTTGGGTGGTATTGAAACTCCCAGATTGCTTCAAAAAGCTGGAATTGAAGCAGGAGAAAACTTTTTCATGGATACATTCATCACTGTAGGTGGCTTACTTGAAAACATAGGGTTTAAAGATGAAGTACAGATGAATGCACTTATTATTAAGGAGAATTTTATTTTAGGCCCTCATTTTTCCACTTTTTTATCTGCACAATTGAAAGAAAAAGGCGCCACTGACAAAGATATTTTAGGCTTTATGGTTAAAATTGGAGATGAATCATCAGGTTATGTAGGTCCAGATCGTATTGTTAAAAATAATACTCTAAGAGATGTTCGTTTTTTAGCTGAAGGTGCAGCACTGGCAGGCGCTATTTTAGTTGAAGCCGGAGTTAATCCGGATACAATCATTTCAACCCATCCTAGGGGTGCACATCCTGGTGGAACTGCAGCTATAGGGGACGTGGTCAATGAAAATTTGGAAACTCCTATAAAAAATCTTTTCGTGGCTGATGCTAGTGTTCTACCTACTGCACCGGGTGCTCCCCCGTTACTAACTATAATGGCACTTTCAAAAAGACTAGCTAAACATGTAATTTCAGAATATAACTAAATTAAGGTCTTTGAAACTCAAATAAAGCTTATTTTATCATATATTCTTTTTATTTCTTTTTTTTGATTAAAAACATGCCCAAAAAAATATAAATTAATATATGGCTCTATTTTAGAACTAATTTTATTTAAATATTATTATCCGACTCTTCAATTTCAATTCAAAGTACTTAAAATCATTTTTCACTTTCACAAGATTTATATAAACATTTATATAAAATCAAAATTAGCCTTTATTTGACCTTTTTTACAAATTTATGGCTTAAAATATGTTTATTAAATAATGAAATAATAGGCAATAAAATATTAGTGATTTTACCAAAAGTAAATTACAAGGTGAAAAAATGAATCAGAAAACCATGAAAGCATTGGTTTGCTTTTTAGGTATATTAATAGCATTTTCTACAGTTTCTGCTGCCTCAGCAGTACAAATTCAAACAATTTATTCTGGAACCGGTGGAGACATTACTAAAAACAAATTGGTTTATAAAAATATTCCTAAATCTACAATTTCCAGTCAAATAATTGCATCAGCAAAAAAAGGAACTCCAATGGTCACTTTTGGCGATGGGAGTGACCCTAAAGTTATGATAGTGGCAGGAGTTCATGGGAACGAGTTACCAGCAACTATTGCGGCTATGAAACTCATAAACTATCTTAATGGAAAGCATATAAAAGGAACAGTTTACATAGTGCCCTTTGTTTCCCCTTATTCTACTTCTAAATCTACTAGATATTGGAAAGGTAAAAATTTGAATAGTGTGGCTAATAAAGCAGGCACACCCACAAACAAGATAATAACTCTAGCTAAACAACTCAAAGTTAAATCTTTAGGAGATTTCCATTCTACAAGGCCGGGTGGAGTTCCTGGAAAGAATAGTATTCTCTGTACTAAGTCTCCAACATATGGTAGTTATAAAATGGCTTACTACATAAGTAAAAAATCAGGATCAGCTTTAATCTATGAGTATAGGGCGGGTGTTTCTTATCCAGGTGCAGTAGAAGACGCTTCTAATTTGGCTAGAATTCCCGCAGTTACTTGTGAGGTCAAATCTTCCCATGGAACTATTGCTTCAGGTAGTGTAAGTAAATCTTACAGCCAAATACAGGCCTTTTTGATGTATAATGGTGTTATTTAATTATAAAACTAAAATTATAACCATTATCCTATTCAATTTTTTTATTTTTTTTATAATAGTGATTTTTAGCATTTATTTTAAGATTTGCGGATTTAATGCTCATTTTTAATTGATTTAAATTAAAAATAGAAAGTTTAGAAGAAATAAAATATAAATAAAATGGATTAATTATGCTTATTGTTTTTTGAATAGTCTTCTTAAATAAAGAATTATTTTCAAGCTATTAACCCATTAAATTTTGCAGATAATTAATTGTATTATCTAAAATCGATCCTTTTATGCTTACGGAAGCAGGGAAAGTCATATATTTCTTTTCAGTGTGTTTATAAATTACCTGAGCAAACATTTTGCTGTAATCATTTATATTAAGAGTTTTTCCCTTTACGGTGACACTGCTTGGTGCTTTTTTATTAGTTTTCATGTAGGCATAGACTCTCGCAGCTGTGTCTTTATATTCGGTTCTATTTAATGTTCCTGAAAATGTGCTGGCCGATGAAGCACTAGAATCAGACATGGACACGGCACTATTTGTAATGGGAAGTCCTGCAATATATTGGGAACTTAAATAAATCCAATTGCCCCGGTTCATGGCGGTATTTTGTCCATTAATTATTCTTTGAGCATCGCTGGATAATGTGGTAGGGTTTATTTGGTGTTTTGCTATTAAGGAACTGGTTGTAGTAGAGTCGCTGGTACTTAAATGTTCTTTATTTGCATAATAAGCACTGTAAATCAAGCCTGAAGCAATTTTACTCACTCTTTGATCTTCAGTGCTAGTTCCAACCCGTGGCTCGATTAAACCTATTCCTGAGGACTGAATATATTGGCTTGGGCTGTAAATTCCAGCAAAATATACATTGGAGAAATTATCATCCCAAGAACGTCCTAAGTAGCTAGCAGTGCCCAGATTTGTTTTCCCATAATTGATGAAAACAATTCCTTTTAAATCAGATGCATCACTTTTAAGATACCCTGTTTTCACTCCAGTAACAATATCATAAACTGTACCAGGGCATGCTGCAGCAATATAAGCTGCTATTCCATTAGGTGCATTTTTAATCGCTCTTGCTGCTTCATTAGATCCTGGGGAGCTGGGATCAATTATAACATTGGCCGATCCAGCAATGGCATTTTTAATTTTTATCATCAATTCTTTGTCGGATGCAGTTCCAGTTATACTGTCTGAGGTGAGATAAATATTTGGTAAATCCTTTTTAGAGTATTTATTTAGGGCTATACTGGTAGTGGCAGTATTGGGGGACCATATCGTCTTGCCCGCGACGGTCATTTTATCGGAAATTTCAAATCGGGCACTCTTCCAGGTGGCCATCGCCACAGGCATGAGTGATTTAGGGGCAGTTACTTTAATATTATATGAATAAGATTTTTGAATTGTTTTAAAGGTTAGAGCATCACTACCATACCATATTCTGGTTTTTTTAATGTTCTTAAAAGAACTCAATGAAGAATCAGGTATGGATGTTTTGGATCCACATATTATTATTTTCTTTGCTTTTAATCGATTAATTTCAGTTTTAGTTGCGGAAGGTAATGTTTTTCCAGTAATAAGCAATGGTGCATTGTTTTTTATAGCTAAATAAGTCGCTGAAAGATCACTACCCGTAGTTAAAATGACTACATTACTGGTAGACCAGTACTTTGACAGAGAAGATGTTCTGGCCGATATTTTTGTCCCACTGATTTTCAAATTACCGACCACCATGGTATTTTGACCAGTTAAATAATTTAAAACGGACTTTTCAGGTGTTAGAGAGCTTAAAATCAACTGATTATTAGTATGGGCTGCTGCTGGAGCAGTCATTATTCCGTGTGAGGAATCGGTGACAAAAATCCCGGCATCAACTGGAGATAATGTTATAAATGCAGTTATAATAAGAATGCATATTAATAAAAATTTTTTTATATGATTGGTTTTCACATTGCTAGGAATATAATTTTCAGATTTAAGTCTTTCTAAAGCTTTTTTAGAGGATTTAAGTATTTTTTTAGAATTGAGATTCAATTTCTCCTTCCTCCATTAACCTTTCACAATAGTAACACCTCAAAATCACAGGCTCTTTGGTAATAACGTAAAATTTTCCAGTAACGGGTTCTATGGTATTGCTTATGCAGTTGGGATTTGGACAATTTAAAAGGCTTTTAATTTCATTTAAAAGACGAACTTTTCCTTTTCCAACTATTTCATAATCTCTTATAATGTTTATAGTTGCTTTAGGAGCAATAAGTGCTATTTGGTCAACTTCACTAGAGGCCAGTTCTCTGTTTTCGATTTTTACTATGTCTTTTTTTCCCATATGGGCCGACTGGACATTCATAGCTAGGGTAACCTTACTTTCATCACTGGGCAGGCCTAAAATTTTCAGGACATTTAAAGACTTGTTAGCAGTGATATGATCAATTACAGTACCATTTTTAATAGGCTTTACCTTCAATTCTTTTGGCTTCTTCATGAAACAACCCTTTACTTTTTAGATAAAATATTAATCTTAAATTTAGTGACTAATAATGTGTTATTTTTTATATAAATTATCTTTGTTAAAATAAATGATTTAAAACAATGTTTTAAGGCAATTATATTTTAATCTATTATGTAATGATAAGGATATTCATTAAAATTAATTTTTATTTTTTTTAAAAATGTAATTAAAAATAAATGAATTGGCCAAAGCACAAAGAAATACATCTTTAAAACTAATTATTTTCTTTAATAGAAGTTAAATGCATATTTAAAATTAATTTTATGCTTATAAATAAAAATAAAAAAATGAGAAATTAAGAAATGAATTAGAAATAATTAAAAATTTAACAATTTAAGTTTAGTTAAATTATAATTATCCTTATTATTTCTTAACTTGCTTTATCTGTTTCTCTTTCCATAAGAACTTCTATGAACTTGGCGTAAACTGGCCTGGTTACGAATATTCCCACTATTATTCCTATTATGGTAGTAAATGCAAATCCAGATAAAACACCAATTCCAGTAGCTCCTCTTGCAAAACCAACATATGCTAAAGGTAACATGGCCGCAATAAGAGTTCCTGCAGATGCAAAGATAATGAAGAAAGCGCTTTTAATTTTGAATTTAGTTCTACGGCTTCTTCTATCTTTTAGACTTTTTCCCTTAAGAACTTCATCAGTTATAATTATCTGATCGTCTACTCCAGTTCCAATGGCCGCAATAATCCCTGCAATGGCTGCTAGATCTATACTCCAGTGAATTATTGATGCTGTACCAAGAATTAGAACTAATTCTGCCAGCGTGGTGAAGATAATAGGTATAACCAGTAATGGATTTCGGTATCTAACCATTATGACTGCGGAAATAGCTAAAATAGCTAATATTCCGGCAATAAAAGCTCCATCTGCAAATTGTTTACCTAATTCTGCAGAAACACTACTTACTCCAACAATTTTAACTTTAACAGGTAGTGCACCTGATTTAAGCAGTGTTTGCAGTTCTTTAGCTTGAACTTCCGCGGCTTCTTTTGATTCAGCTCCTCCGCTGATTTGAACGGATGTAGATGGATTTCCTGCAGCTAATTCTGCAGAAACCTCGGGAGAAGTTATAAGTCGATCGTCCAGATACATATTAACTGGTTGACCGGCTTTTCCTTTAGCTATTTTAGCAAATTTATCTGCTCCACCTATACTTACTTTAAATGGAACGGCATATTGGTTGTCAGTGATTATTGGTGCCTCCACACTAACAATATCTGCCCCATTTAAAGCCGTTTCATTTCCTATTTTGGCCACAAATTTACCAGGAGTACCTACAATTTTGGACACTTGGTCTGGTTGAACTCCAGCAATTTCCACAATGACGTATTGATTACCACTGGATCTTACTTTTACATCTTTTACACCAAATATGTTCAGACGTTTATCCAAAACACTGGTAACGGTGTTCATGGTATCTGTATCAACTGGTTTTTCCAACTGGATTTGGATAAGGGATCCACCTTTTAAATCCAGCCCTTGTTGAATACCAAAAGCAGAAATGGCCAGTAAACTGCCAATGACTAGAACAATTAGCAGTATGGATCTACGGTCCCTTATAAATCCTTTAAATCCTTTTTGCTTCATGTTCTTGCCTCCAAATACCATCTGAGTATTCCAAGGTTCATGAGCCAGGTAGCTATGATATCTGCGGCCAGACCAATTATAAGAACTGCAGCAATATTACTTAAAACAACCGCTTGAGGTATTAAGAATATTGTAACTAAGTATAATGCTCCCATTGAAGCTATTGCTGCTACTGACATGGTTAAACCAGTCTTCAAAGCATCAAGAGTTCTTTCTGTTAAAGTACCTTCTTTTCCTTTCAGTAATCTGGTTGTTAATAGAATATCTGTATCTACACTGTAACCTATTAACATTAAAATGGCACCCACGGATGCCAGTGAGAGTGGAATTCCAAATAATGACATTCCCCCTAATGCAATTAAAATATCAGACAAAGCTGCTAAAATAACTGCTATGGAGGGAACAATCTCTCTAAATATTATAAATACTGTTATGGACATGAATAAAAATGCAAATCCAACAGCCCAGTAAACTTGAGTAAGTGACTGTGCACTCAAAACGGGCCCTACGGAACTAAAACTGGAAATAGTAGCAGTTCCTTTCATTAAATTTGCTAATTGTTCTACGTCTGCAGTACTATCTATCTGAACAGTTGCCTTATTATTATTTATAGAAAGAACACTGACTTCAGTTGAATTAAGCCCATCTTCAATCATTATTTTTAAATCATTGGAGCTTATGGACTTTTCTAAGCTTAAAACAGCCAATGATCCTCCTTTAAGATCTATACCTTCATTTAAACCATTCGATGCCAATAATATCACGGATAGTAATGTGATAATTACTGGTATTGCAATCAATGGTTTATATGATTCCATTAGTTTTTTAAACATTGAATCACCGTTTAAACGAGTTATCCGGATTGTAAATAAATATAATCTGCTATTTTTTAATCAGGATTTGTTAACATGATTAAAAATTAATAATCAAGTTATTTCATGATTAAATTATTTCTGATTAAAATGGCTTTTTATTCTTTAATTTATATTATTTCCAGATTATTTTTATTTCTCTATTTCTCCATTAATTTTTTATAAATTTTATGTATTAAATATTCTTCAATTTTAATTATGTACTATATTATACTAAATATACTTATTTCACAAATGTTTTTAAAAATGGGAATATTATTATATTTTTTATTATATTTTTTACATTTTATTTTATAAAAAAAGTTTTAAAACTAAATAATGGGATGATTGGATTAATATTTTAATAATGGCTTTTCATGTAATTAATATTAAATAAAACCTATTTTGGTGTATAATTATCAACAGATGATTTAAAGCTTTAGATGAAATAGATGGGATAAAAATTATATATTTCAATAAAAAAAAATTATAACAAATTATATATTCTAAATTTTTTGAATAAAGTAAGAAGAAATATCTTATTGAATATTAATTTCCATAGATCTTCAGATCTAATTCTCCTATCTTTTTCCAAGTTTCTTCTTTTATTTCAATTAATTCCTTACCACTAGTTTTTATACTGAATGAATTAACCATTCGAGCCCCTCTGGCCTCAATTTTTTCTTGCATTCTTTTTATAACACTTTTGGCACCTTGATTACCCATAGTTGCGAATAATATTACATCCTTTCCTTTCAAATCTGCTTTATCCACAAATGTAATTATTGCGGGAGAGGGTTTCCCGGCCCAAGTGGGAGAACCTAGATATATAATTCCATAATTGTCAAGATTTAAATTTTCAGGGGTGATTTTGGTCTTGCTTTCCCGGAATGCATCTACAGAAGCGCCTAAATAATTTAATATTCCTGAACGCTCCTTCACATCTTTTATTTCTTGCAGATCTGCGGATAATTCTTCAGCCAAGGTCTCAGCAACAGTGGCAGTTTTTCTACTTCGGGAATAATACAAAACAATTGTTTTCATTTAAACACCTATTATTTCTAAATTTAGCTTACAATTAGGCTTTTTTATTTTAAATCTTTTAACTAATAATCTCTTGTTATAAGTTATGATTCTATTTAATTAATATTTTTGGAATTGTTTGTAAAAATTTAATTTCCAAATTTAATTTAAAATAAAGTCCAATAGATTTTAATTTTAAAAAATTTGAAGAAATTAATCTATAAATTAAGGATGCATTCCCAGAAATTCCAGGGATTCATTTTCCTTAAATCCAAACATGAGATTCATATTATGGATAGCCTGACCAGAAGCACCTTTCACCAGATTGTCAATGGCAGATACAATCACCACACGGCCGTGATGGTCGATCTGGAAACAGCCGACATGTGCAAAGTTTGATCCGCGAACTGCACTCAAGCGAGGAATTTCTCCATCTTCTAAAACTTTTACAAATGGTTCGCCAACATAAAACTCTTTATAAATTTCTTCCAAATATTCTGAACTCAAATCGTCTTTTATTCCTTCTTTTAAAAAGGTGTGTACTGTGGTTAAAATTCCTCTAATAACTGGAACAAGATGTGGGGTGAAGCAAACTTTAACTGAACCGTTTTGATTGAGTTTTTCATCTATTTCACTCATGTGCCGATGACTGGTCACATTGTAAGGAATTACATTGTCACTGCAGTTTGGAAAATGAGTTGCTGGAGTTGGATTTATTCCAGCACCACTTATTCCAGTTTTAGCGTCAATAATCACGGTTTCCACAAGTTTCTCATTAATCAATGGCATACAAGCTAAAATTGATCCAGTAGGGAAGCATCCGGGATTGGCTACTAAATTAGCCTTTTTAATATCTTCTCGGTAAAGTTCTGGAAGCCCATAAACTGCATCTAAAGGATGGGCGTGTTTTAGATTATACCATTTTTCATAAGTTTCAATATTATCGTAACGATAATCTCCACTTAAATCAATTACCTTTGCTCCACTTTCTAAGATCTCCGGGACAATATTCATGGAAGCTCCATGGGGTGTTGCTGTGAAAACAATATCTGCATCAATTTCAGATGCTTTTATGTCCTGAAAAACTAAATCAGAGTCTCTTAGATGGGGATGTACTTTATAAACAGCTTTATCTGCATACTGGCGTGAAGTTATGGCTGAAACTTCCACCTGTGAATGATTATGCAAAAAACGGAGTAATTCTCCACCAGTATATCCACTGGCACCTATTATGCCTACTTTTATCATGTTTTCACCATTTTATTAAATTGATTATAAATTATAATCTATATGCTTGTTATTTAATTTATTATTAATTATTATACAAATCAAATATATTTTGTTTTATACAAACCATTATATCTAATTTTTAATTTATATGATTCTTTTAAATTTAATATAGATTCAATTAAATATGGATTGTTTATTTGCAATTAATACTAATTTCTCAAATGTTGAGCATTCAATCTTTCAATTAATCTTAAATTTTAATTTTAATTTTAATTTAGCTTGATTATAAATTCCTATTCTAGTTTTGGAGTATAATGCTGGTTAAAATCAGAATATGATAACTATTTGTTCTGATTTATTATTAATTAAGAATAAATAATCAAAAAATTGTTTTTCGAGCTAAAAAGGTTTATAAATGTTTAATTAAGCAGAATACTTATAAATTTCAGTATTCAATAAAATAATTATTCATAATGGCTTTAATTTAAACCAATTCATTTTTAAAATTATTTATACCCTATCTAAGTCGAAATACTTTTTAAAAAACTCGCATTTATTTTCTATTTTTTATAAATAAACATTAATGGGCCATCAACTTGTAAAAAAAGATATTGATACTAGATATTATGATTGACTGAATTCGATTACTATTATGAATGCCTTATTTAAGAAAAAGAGTTTTAATACACCTTTTTTTCCAGATTTAAATCAAAAAGTTTATATGTTATACAATAGTGAAAGAATTCATGTCCAAGAAGTTCATGACTTATTTAATTGAATAATGGGACTTAAAATGGCATTTTTAGAGGAATAATCTATTTCTCTGAAATATTTTCAACTTTAAGGCTATTATTTAATAGTTATTTTCTTGGCATGGAGGCGGTAAAATTAAGCGACACTCGCTTATTGCAGTACTTTTGTTACTTTTTGTAGCAGTAGTAATGCCAATCAATGATGTTAATGCTGTAGATCAACAAAATGCATCTAATCAAACATCTAATTTGACTTCAAACTTGAGCACATCGAATTCAACTTCAAATACTCAAAATGTCACTAATGCGAATTTGACTGCAAAGAAAGTTTCTACTCAAGCAGGCTCTACGGATCCAAAAATTAGCTATACTTACTATGTCAAAGTTCCATACAAAGTTCATGTCAAAGTTGCTTACTATAAATCATACAAAGTTAAAGTCAAAGTTTTAGTTAAAAAAAGGTACTATTGGAATGGTAAATACAGAACAAAGTATTTCTACACGTATAAATACGTTACCAAGTACAAAAAATATTATAAATGGGTATATGAAACTAAGTACAAATCTGTTGCAAAAACAGGTTACACCTATTCTTCAGAATACTTGAAATCGACTAAAAACTGTCAGGTAACTGATCCAACTATAGTTGCACTTGCTAATAAATTAACTAATGGTACGAATAGTTCTTATGAGAAGGCAGTAAAGATTTTCAATTGGGTTAGGGATAATCTGGACTACTCTTTCTATTACAACACTAAATACGGTGCCGTGAAAACTTTGAAAGCAAAAGTTGGTAATTGTGTGGATCATTCTCATTTATTAATTGCCTTGGCTAGAGCTGCAGGCATTCCAGCACAATATGGTCATGGTGATTGTAAGTTTAACAGTGGAAATACCTATGGGCATGTTTGGGCTCAGTTATATGTGAATGATAAATGGTATAATGCCGATGTTACTAGTTCCAGTAACACTTTTGGAGTAATTAAAAGTTGGAATACTGCAACGGCAACCATACATGGTTTTTACCCTGAAATATCATTCTAATTATATTTTTTTATTTTTTTAGATAAAAAATTGGCCTGTTATTTTATGGATTATTTTATAGATTGACCCGTCTGCTATTTAATTGCTTTATTAAGGACTATAAAACAAAAACAAATAATTATTAGTTTTAAAATTTTTTTATTAAATTAATTAAGATTAATTTATTCTCTATTCAAGATTTAAACATCAATATTGGTTGAATTACTTTAAAATAATTGTAGCTGACTATTTCTTTTTCATAAAAAATATATATGTCATGTAAACCAAGCTAAATCTTACCAGATAAATTCAATTTTACTGGTAACGAGGAGGCCAATAATGGAGCGACGCAAATTGCTTGCAGTGCTTCTCATTTTGGGAATAGCACTGTTAAGTATGAATAATGCGTACGCCACCTCTACAAATCTATCTAATACAGAAAATGTGAATAACTCAATTCCAGTAACTAACAATACAACTACTATTCAAAAATCCAATAATTCAGTAATTAACCAGTCTAAAGCCTCAGTTAAAGGACTATGGCTTAAGGCTGAAGATATAAACAGTATCAACACTACAGCATTGAAAAAATCCGGCATTACTGATGTTTACATTAAATACAACGATTTCTTATTGTCATCTTATACCAAAACTCTCAATGGAATACTATCTAAGTTCAATAACTCTGGAATAAGAGTAAATATTTGGATTGCATGCTTTAAAGATGGGAAAGGTCAGTGGATCGATCCCCAGGGTAAATATTCATATACAGTAAAATTACCTTACAAAAAAAATGTAAAGGTATCCTACTCAGTTAAAGAAAAGGTTTCTTACACAAAAACCATTAAAACACCATCTCAAGTAACGGTTAAAACACCTTACAAGTTTTGGTATAAGTCAAATGGTGTGTGGAAATATAAAATTCAATATAAATTAACCAATGAAACCAGATACAAATACAGCTACCAAAAATCTTACAAATGGGTCACTAAAACTCATTATAAATGGGTTGAAAAGACTTACTATAACACCGAGACTCGCTATGGATTTAATAGTACTTACAGAGATCAATTGGTTTCTAAAATAGTTAATGTGACTAAAAACTTTAATATTGATGGAATTCTTCTGGACGACATTTGCTATTCGGGAGTTGGTGAGGGAGTCGCTTCCAAGAATACGAACAGTACGGAGGCCATTACATCTTTTGTTCAAAAGATTTTTAGTTCTATTAATGCTATTAAACCAAATGTTACTCTGTCTGGGACATTAATGCCTAGCAGTGAAAGTTCCAAATACTATGGACAGGATTATGGTAAACTATCCCAATGTCTTGATTATATGGTCCCTAAACTGTTAAAAGGGATTAATAATAAAGATTCCGCCTGGATAGGATCTATGACTCAGTACATAGTTAATAAAACTAACGGAAAACCAGTACTGGATTTTATCCAGACATATAAATCAGACAAACAGTTAACAACACTTAATTCAACAGAATTAGGCTTCGATATACAACAATCTCTCAAAAATGGTGCCAAAGGATTTATACTGTATCAATATGGATTAATAAACCCTCAAATTATTAATTGCAGTTCAGGAAATAACACTTCAGTTTCATCAACCGTTATTCAAATCATTAACGCTGCCAATACTCTAAAAACTTACATTGAAACCAACCACCGACTTCCAGCAGACGTTCAAATTTCAAATACTCGACTGTCAATAGCACAGTTCCTTAAAATAATGGCAGATACTATATCGGCTATAAATATGGGAACAGGAATTCCTGCATTTAATTTAAATGTTAAAGCACCCCTCAATTCCTCTGGAGATTTAATTAATGGTAACTTAAATCAGACTGAATATTTAGACATTGTTAAGAAGGTAAAGTCCTATATAGAATCTTTTGGAACCGCACCAGGTTCAGTAACCAGTTCAAAAGGGAAAATTCAATATGAATCACTGACTTACATATTTTCTAAAATCATTAATTTCTACGGCCAAAACGAGCGATTGCCGGGTTACACAGAAATAGATTCATGGGAAATAAGTTTTGCACCTTTTAACCCTCAAAATTATCTTAAAGAGACCAAAAATTCTCAATCAACAGACCCCATCATAGTTGCACTTGCAAAAACCATTACTAATGGTTCAAATTCGACTTATGAGAAGGCTGTGAAGATTTTCAATTGGGTTAGGGATAACTTGCAATATAACTTCTATTATAATACTAAATATGGGGCTGTAAAAACCGTGATAGCAAAATCCGGTAATTGTGTAGACCATTCACATCTCCTGGTGGCATTGGCCAGGGCAGCAGGGATTCCAGCAAGATATGTACATGGTTCATGTACTTTTAACAGCGGAAATATCTATGGACACATTTGGACTCAGCTATTGATTGACAATAGATGGTACGACGCAGATGCAACCAGTTCTAAAAACAAACTTGGCGTTATAAATAATTGGAATACAAAAACAGCTTACATAAAGGGCAGTTATATTGAACTGCCTTTTTAATTTTTTTTTTTAATTATGTCCAAAATAAAATAAATTGAATTAGTACAATTGAATTAATGCATATTAAAAAATTTAATTAGCTATTAAATAAAAATAACAAATAAATTAATTTTATAAATAAATTAATGTTATAAAAATGATTTCAGCAATTTTTAAAAGCATTTTCATCAAATTCGCTGTTTTTAATCTTTTTTATGATTTTACAAGAACTATCTAAATTGGATTTATGATATTTCGTAATTCTTTTCACTTGACAATTAAATCCTCTATTTTTCAGATCTTTTCTCAAATAATCCAGGTCAAATTTTTGATCAGGGCCAATAGCGATTATGTCTGGGTTTATTTTTTCCACAACTTCAAACATATCGGTTTCACTACCTAAAACTGCTTCATTAACAGGTTTTAAAAATTTAACCATTTCCAACCTCTGTTTTTCATTTATAATTGGAATTCTCTTCTTGGACCGCACTGTAGAATCCCTGGCCAGCACAACAACTAGTTTAGCGTCTTCACCACCTAATTTTTTGGCTTCTTCCAGGAATAGGCCGTGTCCTGGGTGTATGAGATCAAAAGTGCCGGTCGCCATCACTATTTTCATGGTTTTCACCTTATAATTGGTATTAATTGAAATAAAGTAATTATAAAAGTTTTCAATTATTTTTTCAATATTTTATAGTTAATATTTATCTTAATTGATTTTTAAATTTATTAAATTTAATTTAGAAGAGTTTTAAATAATATTTTCATATTTAAGAGTTTTTTCAAAGTCAATTTTTCCTTTATAAATAGCGGAACCAATAACTATTCCTTTAACTCCTGTTTTTTGCAGTGTTTTAATATCTTCAAGAGAACTTATTCCGCCAGAATATACAATAGGTATTTTGACAGCATTTACTAATTCAAGGACTGGATCTAAATTAAATCCATTCAAAAGTCCTTCCACATCAACATTGGTGAATAATATTCCACCTGCTCCGTTTTCTTCTAAAATTTGTCCCATTTCTGGCGCTGTTCTAGAAGTTTTTTCAGTCCATCCTTTTATCACGACTTTAGAGTCTTTACTATCTAGAGAAACCATTATTCTTTCGCTACCGTATTCATTAGCGAGTTCTTGCACGATCTGTGGATTTTCAATGGCCATGGTCCCGAGAATGATTCTTTTAATTCCCATATCCAGAAGTTCCTTAGCATATTCCTTAGTTCTTATACCCCCGCCCATCTGTATGGGGACAGAAACTGTATCTAAAATTTTTTTCACCACAGAAATATTATTTTTTTCACCAAAGGCCCCATCTAGATCGATAACATGGATATTGGTGGCATTTTTTTCTTCCCAGCTTCTGGCAACTTCAGCAGGATTTTCAATTATTATCTGTTCAGTGCCGGGTTTTCCTTGAACCAGCTGGACGCATTTTCCATTTTTAATATCAACTGCAGGAATAATAAGCATTTTATTATCTTGGAACGACATTTTTACACCTAATAAATCTGATTTTTTATTAAAATTTTATTGCAGTATCTAATCTACTAATATTAAATTAAAATAGTTATAATTATACTATTGATTATAATACTATTGATTATAATTTTTAGAGATATACAATTCTTAGAATTTTAAATTATTTGAATAAATCCCATTAATATTTTATTACCATGACAAAACGTAATTTAAGACATTTTTTTCGGATTCCAATAGAGGATAAAAACTCCTAAAAGCATTAATAATCCAAATAACAATTCTATTGCAGTTAAAGGTTCTCCTAAAATTATAAATGCAAATATTGCCCCAAATAGGGATGATAATGGGAATATGGCCCCTACTCGGGTAGATCCTAGTTCTCTTATGGCGAAATAAATTAGAATAAATGAACTACCGATGCTAAAAATTGCCACAAAAAGAAGCAACGGCAACATTTCCCAGGGAGTTTTAAGACTTATTCCTAAAAATAAGGTAGTTATTAATAGAAATATTCCTCCAATAGAACTTTTAAGCCCAGCGATCCATATTAAATCTCTTTTATTGCTTAAAAATTTGCTTAGTACAGTATCAACACTCCAAAAGAAAGCAGCTGCAATAATCAGAAGACTCCCTATAAAACTTTCTTTGAAGAAGATATCTGCTATTTCTCCTTTTGTAGCAAGATAAACAGCTCCCACAATAATAAGGCCCATTCCTAAAATGTCCTTTTTCCTAAGAACTTCTTTAAATAAGATTAAACTCATGATTATTATGAAGAGTACTTCGACATTTAGCAAAAGTGACGCATTCACTGCAGTTGTTTGATTTAAACCGTTTAAATAGAGTATGGGTGCTATAAAAGCAGTGAATAGGGCAGTCACAATCAGAATTACATAATCTTTTTTATTAATAAAGTTTTCAGAGTTATTTTTTTTGTTTAAAACATTTAAGGCTTTTTCTTTAAGGGGTGATTGTCGAATCGTGAATAAAAAGATTCCAGCAACTGTATAAGTCAAGGCAGCAATGGTTAGGGGGTGCATTTCTTGTAGCAATATTTTGTTAAATGGGGTAGCTATACCAAAAAACAACGTGGCAGTAATTACGCTTAAATATCCCCATAACCTTTTCATACAAATTTCTCCTCAAATGTTAGAAAATGTCGTTTAATTACAATTATTCGTCTTATTTTTTAGTCTTATTTTTTTTATTACTCTTACTCAGAATGTTGATTGTTTCTGTTTATTTATATTAAACTATAAACATTTTTAAGATAAATACATTAGTTAACTAGAATATATACTACTTCTAAACTAATTCAAAATGAATTATAAACTATAATTTTTTATAATTTTTCACAGATACTATCTATAAGTTATTTAAGGTGTTATTTCATGAAAAAAGTCGCTTTAAAAGTTGCATATATTGGAACTAATTTTCACGGGTTTCAAAGGCAGCCTAATCATCGTACTGTTGAGGGAGAGCTAATTTACGCATTAAAGAAAGCTAATTTGGTTGAGGATCTGAAAAAATCTTATTTTTCTATTGCTGGCCGCACGGACCGGGGGGTTCATGCTTTAGGTAATGTAATATCTTTCATGAGTGAAAAAGAAGTTATTATAAATCAAATTAATGACCATCTTCCGGAAGATATTCAAATTTTAGCCAAGGCCCCAGTTCATTATGGGTTTAAGCCAAGATATGCCTTAAAACGCCACTATAAATACATAATTTCTGAGAATGCAAGCAGATATCCTCTTTTATGGGAACTTGATATTCCATCAGAAAATGGATTTAATTTGGAAAAAATGATAGAAGCAGCTTCATATTTCGAGGGCACTCATAATTTCATTAATTTTTCAAAAAGAAGTGAAAGAAATCCTTTGAGAACTGTGGATGAAGTCAAAGTTTCTAAAAATGGTGAAATAATAGTTATTGATGTTGCTGGAGAAAGTTTTCTGTGGAACATGGTTAGAAAAATGGTAAAAACAATTTTAGAAGCAGGTAATGGTAAAATAAAACCTTCAGATATAATTGAGATGTTAAATCCAGAAAAAAATATTCCTTTAAAACCTATGGTGCCGGAAAATCTGATTTTAATGGATGTTACCTATAAAAATCTTAACTTTACTTATGATAATTATGCTTGCTATAGATTCCAATCAACTCTAAAAGACGAATTATTCAAACATAAATCAGCAACCCTTTTAGAGGAAACAATGATTAATGATTTGGAATCTTTAAAACAACAATGAATCTTAGTTAAGGAATTAGATGGGGTTTATTCTAATTAAAAACTTTGAACTAACAATTCACTTTTTTTAATTTTTTCATTATTATTCTTGATATTCTATTTATTTATTCATTTTTAAGGTGAATTGAAAATTTTATTATTTTGTTTGATTAGATAAATAATAAATATAATTTTTATTCATATTACAATCAATAACACAAATCAATACTAAACTTGAATTTTATAGTAATATTTTATATTAATAATTAATCAATCTCTGAAAATGAGCTTTTTACAAATTAAAGTTTAAATGCCAAGCATTTATATTTTTCAAGGAGGAAATTTCTCTGTTTTACGAGAATTTTGAAGAAAACAATTTGGAAAATTCTAAAGAAGATTCAGATAAAATACCTGAAAATTTTAATGGTTATTTTAGTTTTAATTCCATTTCCAAAACAGATTCTGATAATGATTCTAATTTTAAAAAGGATAATCCAAAAATTGAATATAAAAAGAGAACTATAATTGGTTTTGATCCGGGATTGACAGTCGGGATTGCAATAATTGATTTAAATGGCCATATTCTTTCATTAAAAAGTTTTAAAGAGGCCAAATATTCTGAGGTGGTTAGAGAAATAATTAATCATGGCCGTGCAATTATAGTTGCCAGTGATGTTTATCCACCTCCTAAAATGGTAAAAAAATTAGCTGCTTCTTTAAATGCTAAAATAGATTCTCCCTCAAGTGTATTCACTGTTGGATCTAAAAAAGAAATGGTAGATGAGTTTTTAAGAGATAGAAAATCTAATTTTTCTCCAAATAATGCTCACCAGCGGGATGCTCTAGCAGCAGCAATTAAAACTTATAAAAATTATGAAAAAAAGTTCAATCAAATTGATAAAAGAGGAAAAGAGAAAAATTTTTCATTTAACGAGAGAGAAGAGGTTAAAACTCTTTTTATTAATGGAATGCCTATAACTAAAGCTTTAGATTTTATCAATGATTCAAAAGTCACCATAAAAGCTGAAAAATCAAATTTTGATAATATATTAGTTTCTGATTTAAAAACAGGATTGGATTCCAATTCAGACTCAAATTTAGATTCTCAAGAAACTTTAATAAAATTAAAAAGACGCATAAATCAACAAGAATCTCAAATTAAAAATCAAGATGATGCAATAAAAAATTTGAGGCACAAAAATAAACTGCTTAAAAATAAAATTAGAAAACAGAAGAAAAAATCATCTAAACTTAAATTCAAGCTGGAAAAACTTCAACAGGATTACTCCAACGAAATTTTACTGGAAAAGAAGGTGTCTTCTAAAATAAATATCATTAAAAAACTTCAAATGAGTTATAATAATGAAAAAATCTTAAGAGAGAAATTAGAAGAAAAATTAAAGACTTTTAATAAAATTAAAACAATTGAAGTCTCAGATAAAACAGTACCCGTTAAAATTATTAAATCATTTACTAGGGATGGAATAAATGAATCATATCATCAAGGAGATTTAAAAAGTGGAGATGTGGTGTTTATTTTAAATTCTCGTGGAGGAGGATCTCAAACAGCATCTTTACTTTCTAAATTATCTTTAAAGGCCATTATTGTCTCTGATGAAATGCCACCTCAAGCAAAGGAAGTTTTAGAAAATAATGATATTCCCCTAATTAAATCTTCTAAAATAGGGATTAAAATGGGTAAAGATTTTGCCATAGTTAAATCAGAAATCTTGGATAAGGAAATTCAAATATGGAAGAACAAAATTAAAAAACAAAGGAACCAAGACGAGAAAGAGAAATTATGGAATGTTATTGATGAGTATAGGGCCAAAAGAAAGAGAGATTCACAAGAATAGCTAATTTTATTCTTTTTCCTAAGTAAATATTTATTATTCTACTATTACAATGTATTTTCCGGCTAATATTTATTTAAATCGATGATATGAAATTAAATGAATTTAGAAGATAATTTATAACATAATTTAGCTAAAATATTCTTATAATATAATTTTTATAACTATAATTGATTTTATAATAGTGAATGTTCAATTAAGAAATTAATTTTGAACTAATATAACAATTAATATAAATTTATAAAGCTTTAGATGAGGTATGTGTCATGAAAATAGCTATTGTAATAGGAACTCGGCCGGAAATAATTAAAATGGCCCCAGTAATTGATGAAATAATAAAAAGAAATCTTGATTATGTTTTAATTCACACCGGCCAGCACTATGATCATGAAATGTCTGATCAATTTTTTTCTGATCTTGAATTGCCGACTCCAGACTACAATATTGGTGTAGGTTCTGGATCGCATGGCGAACAGACTGCAGAAATGATGAAAGGTATTGAAAATGTTTTTGTGGAAGAAAAACCAGATATGGTGATGGTCCAGGGTGATACCAACGCCGTCCTTGCTGGTGCTATTGTGGCATCTAAGTTACACATTCCCGTGGGCCATGTAGAAGCAGGTCTCAGGTCTTTTGATAAAACCATGCCTGAGGAAATTAATCGTATGGTGGCAGATGTTTGTTCTCAGTTATATTATGTTCCCACTGAGGAATCAGCGATAAATCTAATTGTAGAAGGTATAAATCCTAAAAATGTGATTATAACGGGTAATACTGTGGTAGATGCCTGTTTAAGAAACCTCAAAATTGCAGAAAATAACTCAAATATTCTTGATCAATTTGAAGGGGATGAAAAAATCCTCACTTTAACCATGCACCGGGCAGAAAATGTGGATAATCTAGAAAGACTCACTCAAATCACGGATGCATTAATAGAACTGGACGAATTAACCATTATTTTTCCGGTACATCCGCGAACCTTAAAAAACCTGGAAAACTTCGGTCTTCTCTCTAAACTGGTTAAAAAAGATAATATAAAACTCATAAAACCTGTTGGTTATTTAGATTTCCTACTATTATTATCTAATTCTGATATGATCATGACTGACTCGGGAGGACTCCAAGAGGAGGCCATAACTCTAGATGTGCCTTGTATGACATTGAGATATAATACGGAACGTCCTGAAACTGTTACCGCTGGGGGAAACATTTTGGTGGGTTCCAATAAAGATAAAATTATTGAAACGGCCAATCTTATTATGAATGATCCAAAAACCAGGGAAACAATGAAAAAGGCTGTTAATCCATATGGTGATGGTAATGCATCTTCTAGAATTTTGAATGTTACTTTAACTGATTATGAAAATGGGGAATTAGAAATAAAATCTCCAGAAGATATCATGAATCAATTTAAAAGAAAAATTGAATTGATAGAATCAAATATCACTGTCAGAGAATTTGAAAGCACTCAAAATGCTTTAATTAGAGTTGTTTATGAAAATAATGAAGCAGGATTTCCTCATGAAGATCTTGATTTGAAAAATAAGTTGGTTTTATTTGATAAATACCTTCAAAATTATTTTTAATTATTTTTAATTANNTTTTTATGTTGTTTTTAATTAATTTAATTAATTTTTTTTATGTAGGAATATTTTTTTTAGAGGGATTATGCTAGAGAGTATGCTAATTCTATAAATAATAGTTACATTTATTTAATTAATTCAATAGCTATATTCTATAAAGATTTACTTACTTAATCTATAGATAGAATCAAGTGTTTTAAAAGTAATTATTTGTTAAAGTTATCAAATAAATTATATGATTCAATTAAAATTCAAATATTATGTTTTATTTAAAAAACAGGAGATAAAATGACTGAAGAAGGCTGTAACATAGTGATATTTGGTTTAGGCCATATAGGGCTGCCAACTGCTTCACTTTTTGCAAAAAATGGTTTTAAAGTAGTGGGTGTTGACATAAATCAGAGTACTGTTGAAAATGTTAATTCTGGTATTTCTCCCATAATGGAACCTGGGTTAAATGAACTGGTAAATGAAGTAGTGTTTAGTGGTAATTTAAGGGCTACTACAAATGCTTCAGAAGCTGTTAAGAATTCTAATGTGCTGATTGTTATTGTACCTACTCCCGTAGATCAAAATAAATGCTCAGACCTTTCTGCAGTAATATCTGCTTGTAAAATGATTTCTAATGGCCTTAAAAAAGGAGATCTGGTCATAATTGAAAGTACAATTCCACCAGGAACCTGTGAAAATGTGGTAATCCCTATTTTAGAGGAAAGTGGCCTTAACTCTATAAATGACTTTAAAGTTGCTTATACTCCTGAAAGAGCTCTTCCTTATAACACATTATATGAAATGACCCATAATGCTCGAGTTATTGGAGGTATTGATGCTGAAAGCTCAAAAAAAGCTGTTTTTTTGTATGAAAAAATCACTAAAGGTGAAGTTATCACTGTCAAGGATTTAATGACTGCTGAAATGGTTAAATTAATGGAAAACACTTATAGGGACACTAATATTGCTCTGGCCAATGAACTAGCCATGGTTTGTGAGTCTGTGGGAATAGATGCTATTGATGCAATTAAAGCAGCTAATTTCCATCCAAGAGTAGATATTCACACCCCTGGGCCAGGTGTAGGTGGTCATTGTCTATCTATTGACCCTTATTTCATTGTAGAGATGGCTGAAGAAACGGAAAATCCTTCAAAGTTAATTAAAACAGCAAGAAATATTAATGAGCATATGCCTCACCATGTAGCACATATAATTGAAAAAGCACTTCAAGAAGTTGATAAATCATTAAATGGTTCTACTATTGGTGTTTTAGGTGTTGCATATAAGGGAAATGTGGCGGATGCTCGGGAAACGCCGGCTGAACCTCTTATCAGGGAATTATCTTCTCAAGACGCTAGAGTCATGGCCCATGATCCCCATGTAAATTCTGAAATAATCATGGCCATGGGCGCAGAACCAGTTTCCTTAGAAGAAGCATTAAAATGTGATTGTGTTGTTTTAATCACAGATCATAGAGAGTACTTTGATATAACTCCTGAAATGATTGAAAAATCAGTTTTTGTCTGCACTAGGCCCATTTTAGACCCGGAAAAGTTCAGAGAGGAGGGTGTTATTTTTAAGGGAGTTGGAAGGCCTTGAAAGTTCTTATTTTCGAATATGCAACAGTAATGGGCCTGGAAGATCCTGAATTTTTATTTGAAGGCAGGGCCATGTTGGAAGGCCTTCTGGACGATTTTAATAAAATAGAACATTCAATTAAACATTCTATAGGACTGTCTAGAACCTTCGAAGTTAGTTATTTAATTGCCGAAAAATTATTGAAAAATGAATATTTACAAAAATGGGATGCATGTGATCCTTTAACTGTAAATTTTAATCCTAAAAATTGTTCTGATTTAGAAAATTGGCTGGAATCAAATATTTCTAACTTTGAAGCTTGCATATTTGTAGCGGCTGAAGAAGATATGGAACTTTATAAATTAACTAAAATAATTGAGAATAATGGTGTAACTGTACTGGGATCAACTTCAGATGCTGTTTTAAAATGTTCGGATAAATTAGAAACTTATGAACATCTTAAAAAGATTCAGAATCAAATTAATAAAAACTATAAAAACACCAATATTAATATAAATCTCATAAATACCTATAAAATTGATTTAGATGAATTTAGGAATGAATTAAAAGAAAAAAATCATCTTAAATCATCAAATAAAATACTCTATAAATTATCAGATAAATTCTCTAATTTATTTTATAATAATAAGAAAATGATTATTAAACCGGCTGATGGAGTTGCTTGCCAGGGAATAAAAGTTTTAAATTCCATTGAAGAACTTTATGAATCGTTAAAATCTATGGAAACATCACTTCCTCATGTTTTACTTCAAGATTTTGTGGAAGGTCAGGCCTGCAGTGTCAGCTTACTTTCTAATGGTATTAATGCCGTTCCTATTAGCTTGAATCTTCAAAAAATTGAATTTGATGATGGTGAGCTAGAATATAGTGGTGGTAAAGTTCCCTGGGATCACCCCTTAAAATATGAAGCATTAGGTATTGCTAAAAATATTGTGGAGTCTATTGATGGCCTTAAAGGTTATGTGGGTGTTGATTTGATTCTTTCGGATAAAATTTATTTTATAGAAATTAACTCTCGCCTTACCACACCCTATGTGGCTTTAAGAAATTTAATGGATATTAATCTGGGGCTAGCAATTGCTGATTCAGCTAGGGGAAATCTTCCAAATGATTTAAATCTTTCTGGATGTTCTGAATTCCAAAAAGGGGCTGAAAAATTGGATATTATCATTAAAAACTAATAAACTATTATAATTTTAACTAAGATCTATAATTGAATTTTTATTTAAATTTATCAAGAAAGGTGATTTCTAATGAAAATAGCAGGATTTGATATTGGTGGGGCCAATACCGACTTGGCCATCATTGATTTTGATCAGGGAGGAGATATCGAAAATATAAAAACCGATTTCAGATATCTCCCTATGTGGATGAAAAATGAAGA
>DAWK01000091.1:62044-64221 GCA_002509745.1 Methanobacteriaceae archaeon UBA349
TGGCTGCAGCCAATTGGATTGCCACCTCTCAGATAGCATCCATAATGTCCCAAAATTGTATTCTGGTTGATGTGGGAAGCACTACAACAGATATTATTCCTATTAAAAATGGTTTAGAATGCGCTCGTGGCAGATCGGACTTGGAAAGATTAGGAACTGGTGAAATGGTCTATACTGGAACCCTAAGGACCAATGTAGCGGCCCTAGTAGATAAAGTACCATTTGATGAGGGATGGTTTAGAGTATCTTCTGAGCTTTTTGCCATATCTGCTGATGTTCATCATGTTCTGGGCAACATCACTAAAGAGGAATACAGCTGTGATACTCCTGATGGTGCGGGTAAAGAAAAAAAAGATTCTCTAAGGCGAATTTCAAGGGTACTTTGTGGCGATCTTGATGTATTAAGTACATCTGATATTGAATCCATTGGTGATTATATTTACTCACAACAGGCCCTTAAGATTTCAGAGGCGATTTCAGAGGTTGCTGAGAGGGAATTTTTGGATGAAGTAATCACCACCGGATTGGGGAGAAATATTCTGGCTGCTCGTGCTGTTGAAATGGCAGGACTTGATTTCACGGGAATGGATGAATTTTTAACACCTGAAGAATGTGTAGTGGCCCCGGCTGTGGGAACTGCTATAATGATGGAAGATTATTTGAGTGATGAGTAAATTAATTATCAACATTAATCAACTATACCTTTATTAAATTATTATTAGATTATTCATCATTTTCACAGAGATTGATTGCATGGAATTTAAAAATAGTTATATCGTGGCCATATTGATTATGGCCATCATATTAATACCACTGGTTCTACTTAATTTGAGCACCCATTCCCAGATTGGTTCAGATGATAGGGGATATGTAACTAAGGATGTCTATGCACATTATGGTGATTCTAAAATTAAAATTGCCATAGTAACTGGTATTCATGCCCGTGAATCTATTGCCATTGCTCCAGAACAATGGGCTGCCCGGGTTTTTGCTCTTCTAACTCCAGTAGAAATAATCAATTATAATATTGTAGTAGAAAAAAATCCTCAAGATTACTCTCAAGGCCGTAAAAATGGTGAAGGCTTAGCAGCCACCTTCATACTGCCCGATGTTAAAAAATCGGACTATAATCTGGTTATTATATCTCATGCACACCAAACGGGCTATGGTGAAGGATATTATGTTGCTACACCTCAGATGGATAATCCTTCGGTGACTATTGCACAAAATATTAAATTTAGTGGCTTAAATTTCAATTATTATCCTGCAGCCAAAAATGCAAAATATAAAAGTTCTTCTGCATTTCTATTTTCTAAACCATTGGCCTTAGCAGGTTACCCTACTTTGGTTTATGAGATACCAGAGAATGTTACGTCTTTTGAATCGTTTTTTATGACTTATAAATTATTGGAAACGAGCTATGGTTTTTTAAATTCTAAAATACAATAGAATAATAATCATAATATAAAAACAAGCAATAAAAAATTTATTCTGGATTTTTCTTTATTTTTTATATATTTTTAAAATTTTTATTTATATTTATAATTTATTTTTAATCTATAAATTTAAATAATTTAAAATTAGAAAAATCGATATTCTGGATTTTAACTAGTATTTAATAGAATATCATTAATCAAAGGACTACTTTCAATTTAAATTTATATTTAACATAATTAAAAATGTTATTGATTAATTCAGTACCAAACATCTTTCATTCCTAAAAGATATCCAATTGAATTTGCTGAAAGATGCAAAATAGGACTAATAATCAGTGCTAGTGCAATTAGTTCTAAGCTAGGATTAAATACTAATGATGAAAGTAATAATGCACCTACTACGAAGTCTAATTGGTCTAAAACGGGGGCAGGTCTGCCGCGACCAATATTAATGCGTCTCTTAATAAAACTGCCTGCAGCATCACCTAGTAATGCTCCTAAACCTAAACTAAATCCCAATAATGCTCCGTAGAATATATTTCCTGCAATAATTCCCTGCAATATTCCAATGGCAGTTCCAATACCGGTTCCAATTATTGTCCCTCGCCAGGTGACTCCATCTCCTAAAATTCTTCGCCCATCTCGAAACTCGCGGCCAAAATCAAGAGGTTTACCTCCCCCAAAAGTTAATGCACTCACATTTGCAAGATATGCTGGTAGCATAAAGTATATTACATAGAC
>DAWK01000022.1 GCA_002509745.1 Methanobacteriaceae archaeon UBA349
ATGAACTTTTTGAAAGCTTTGAAGAGGGTGGAGCTGAAAAATTAAAAAAATATCTGGAAACATCTAAAGAAATTTATGATTTTTCCATTGACGAAATGCTTTACCGGGATTACAACTCAATTCTGGACTTTATTAATGGACGTTTAATGCTTAAAGGCTATAAACTTAAAATATGGGAGAACCTTCAACACTATGTAAATAACCGTTTTGAAAGTGATGAGGCCCGTAAAATTCTCCAATATTCCATAGGATTTTTAGGTGGATCTCCTGAAAATACGCCTTCATTTTATCACATCATGTCTCACATAGACCTTACCATGGGCGTATTTTACCCTCAGGGCGGTATGAGAAAGATTGTAAGTTCGATTAAAGAGCTTGCTGAATCTTATGGTGTTGAATTTAAATTTAATGAATCAGTTGAAAAGATTGAAGTTGAAGATAAGCAAGTTAAAAGTGTAATAACCAGTAAAGGCATTTATGAACCAGATATTGTATTGGTAAATGCAGATTATGCATTTTCAGAAATAGAACTTCTAGAAGCTGAAAATCAAACTTATGATGAACATTACTGGGATAAAAAAGTAATGGCTCCTTCTGCTTTAGTGGCCTATTTGGGAGTTGATTATGTAGTCGATAAATTAACTCACCACAACTTATTCCTGGATAAAGATTGGGAAGCTGGCTTTGAAACACTCTTCAATCGTGAAAAAGCAGGATGGCCCGAAAATCCATCATATTATGTGAATGTACCATCCCGGACAGACAAATCTGCTGCTCCTGAAGGTTCAGATACACTATTTATTCTGGTACCACTGGCTCCAGGAATTGAAGATACTCCCGCACTTCGAGATAAGTTATACAATAAGATTATGGATGATCTGGAAGCAAAAATCGGAGAAAACATCAGGGATCATATTGTGGTCAAAAGAATATTTGCTTTAAATGATTATAAAGATAGATATAATGCCTACAAAGGCACTGCTTTAGGTCTTTCACATACATTAAGGCAAACTGCTCTTTGGAGGCCTACTCACATGAGTAAAAAGGTTGATAACCTTTATTACTCGGGCCATTACACTCACCCTGGTATTGGAGTACCTATGGTCTTAATATCATCTCAGATAGTGGCAAACGAAATTAAAGATAGGCACGGTTGAAAACTATGAAAATAAATAAAACTATTTACTCCATATTCAAAAAAGGGAGTAAAACATATTTTTATAGCACCATATTCTTCCCAAAAAAGGTTAAGAGGGATGTATTCACACTTTATAGTTTTTTAAGAAAGGCAGATGATTATGTTGATTCCATCCCTCAAGATTCAGATGGATTTTATGCATTTAAAGATCGATACCACGATTCAAAAAGTGGTTCGGTAACTGGAGATGTGGTTATAGATTCATTTAAAGAACTTTCAATACGTAAGAACTTTGAAGACAAATGGGTAGATGCATTCCTAAATTCTATGGAAATGGATATTTATAAATCCACTTATCAGAATCTAGAAGAACTGGAGACCTATCTTTATGGTTCCTCTGAGGTAGTAGGCCTATTTATGGCTAAAATCATGGATCTTCCCCAAGAATCTTTCCAAGCTGCCAGACACCTGGGAAAGGCCATGCAGTACATAAATTTTATAAGGGACATATCAGAGGACATAGAACTGGGTCGGGTTTACTTTCCTCAAGACGATCTAGAATCCTTTGGATTGGAAAACCTGGAAGAGAAAAATACTAGGGTAAATGAGGTAAATTTTAAGGGATTTATTAAAAAGCAACTTGAAACTTATAAAATTTGGCAGAAGGAGGCCGAAAAAGGGTTTGCCCTTATTCCTTATAGGTACTTAATATCTATAAAAACAGCATCAGATATGTACAACTGGACTGCTCGCGAGATAGAAAATGATCCATTTGTAGTTTATAGACGGAAGGTGAAACCATCGGCATCTAAAGTTGTTTTCAATGTATTTTCCAACTCCCTGGGACTCAGTATAAGATAATGATTCTATCTCAAGATAGTAAAAAAATGGTACACCCCTCACTTTAATATTTTTTTTAAAATAAACACCCACACCAGGAAATAAAAACATGAAAGACTTTTTATCATTCCTTTTTAAAGTTTCACGTTTCCGATTCTGGATTTATACAGGTGGAACATATGTAGTTGGATATGCACTGGGCTTTAACGCCTTTAATGATTTTTTTAATCCAGCATACTATCTTTACCTTTTTTATTTTTTCATACCAGCCAATATATTCATTTATGGAGTTAATGATTACTGGGATAAAGAAACTGACGATTTGAACCCCAAAAAGGATGAGAAGGAATACCGTGTCACTAATTCAGATAAAAAAAACCTTTTAAATGTTATTTATTTAGTAACTGGGTTTAGTTTAATATTAATGTTATTCCAGGACATTCCTGAGAAGATAATATTCTCTTTATTTCTCATATTGTCCTACTTTTACAGTGCTAAACCACTGAGGTTTAAAGAAAAACCATTTCTTGACTTTTCTTCTAACTATTTGTATGTAATACCGGGAATATTTGCCTATTACCTGGCTTCAGGTTCTATTCCATCCGTTATTATATTAATAGGGGCTTATTTACATATATCCGCCATGCACATATTCTCGGCCATACCAGATATTAAATATGATAAAGCAGCCAACATAACCACTACACCAGTTTTTATTGGTGAAAAGGCATCACTTATTCTATGTTTAATTTTCTGGTTAGGATTATCAATAATTGTGGTATCCTTAGCAGGATATTATCTTTTAAGTTTCTTGGTATTTTTATATCCTCTGTTCCCACTTATTCTACTTCTAAAAAAGAATATAAAAATAATAGATGTTTACTGGTATCTGCCTTATGTTAACACTATTTTAGGGGGGATATTATTCACTTCCCTGGTGGTTTACAAACTATTTTTCCTGGGATGAACAAAATAGTTCATATTAAAAAAAATCATAGAATAAAATATCTGTTATTAATAATTTATTAAAACCTTTTTGATATTGCTTAAGCAAAAAAAATATAATAAATCAATTTATACTTTTAATAATCTCAAAAACTAATAAGAGGAGTTATTTTTAGATAAACGATCTATTTAAAGGTTAAATATTATAACCTTAATGTCTAACTCCCCTTCCTCTTTTACTTCCAGCTTTCCTATAACGTTTCTTTTGTCTAGTTCTTCTGTTAGTTCCTTTGATTTTTGACATTTTACCACTCAATATATAATATTTGTTTTTAATTTATGTAAAGATTATCGTTTATTCATGATTCATTACTTTTTATTAAATCATCCTTAATTATAAATCTTAAAATTAACATATAATTTATTAATTAACTTTATTTATTATAAAGGGGTTTTATTTTGACTGAAAAAACTAAAATTGCGGTTGTTGGTGATGTTACTAAAGATTGGTTAAAATGGGATAATAAGGATTCAAAGGGTTATCCATATGAACAAACCAATCGAGAAATCTACAAAGAATATGACATTAAGTATCAGATGGGAGGGGCCATACTTATTGCAAAAATGATTAATGAAGTTAAAAAAGATCACATTAAATTGATTCAATACGACGAATCAAAAATAAAAAACGAAATTGATATGGGTCATTCTAAAGATCTAATCAATAGTATGTGCATTCTGGAAAGGTATAGTCCTTCTAAAGATAAATATAATGAAAAAAATTTGGTAAGAATTTTTTCAGGGTTTAAAAAACCAGAGAAAATCATAAAACCTGAACTTAATTATCCCGATAACGAAAGTCCTCCCAATGTAGTAGTAATACATGATGATAATAAATATTTTAGGGATTCAGAAAATCTCTGGAGTCAATTTCAAAATTCAGATTGGATAAATAGTTTATTTATACTTAAAATGAGCCGACCTTTAGTCCGCGGCGATTTATGGGAATCTTTAAAAAATCAAGCAAATTTAATAGTCATCATCAGAGCAGATGATTTACGAGAAAAAGGTTTAAGAATAAGTAGAAGTTTATCCTGGGAACGTTCCGCATATGATTTTTTAAATGAAATGGAGAAAATTCGGAAGGGAGAAGGTAATTCACATATTAAAGATATTAGTCAATGCAAAAA
>DAWK01000125.1:0-640 GCA_002509745.1 Methanobacteriaceae archaeon UBA349
CAGGCCATAGAATCTACCCAATATGCGGTGGATCACGGGCTTCTGGTAGAACTTTCTGCAGAGGATTCCACTAGAAGTGACATGGAATTTTTAACTAAAATCTTTGAAGAAGGAATTAAAACAGGTGCAAAGCGAATCTGTGCTTGTGACACGGTGGGAATGCTCACTCCTGAAAAATCAATGGAATTTTATGGCCAGTTAAGCAAAATCGGGGCACCTTTAAGTGTCCACTGCCACAATGACTTTGGATTGGCCGTAGCCAATTCATTATCTGCCCTCAGGGCCGGTGCAACTGAAGTTCATGCTACAATTAATGGTATAGGTGAGCGAGCAGGTAATGCTTCCCTGGAAGAGATAGCTGTGGCTCTATATTCATTATATGATGTGAAAACGGATATAAACATTCAGATGCTATATGAAACCTCTCGGATGGTTGCCCGTCTCACTGGTGTTTATCTGCAGCCTAATAAGGCCATTGTAGGGGAAAATGCATTTGCTCATGAATCGGGAATACATGCGGATGGAGTAATTAAGAAAGCAGAAACTTATGAACCTATTACTCCAGAACTGGTAGGCCATCAGCGTAGATTTGTCATGGGGAAACACATCGGCACCAAACTTCTACAAAAACGTGTGGATG
>DAWK01000125.1:702-6532 GCA_002509745.1 Methanobacteriaceae archaeon UBA349
CAGGAAAAAGTGGTTGATTTAGAAGAAGTTACCATTGTCTCAGGTAATAAAGTAATCCCTACCGCTTCAGTTAAGCTTAAAATTAATGATAAAGATATTTTAGAGGCTGGAGTGGGATTGGGTCCTGTGGATGCAGCAATAGTGGCTATAAAGAAAAGTATCTCTGATTTTGCTGACATTGAACTGGAAGAATATCACGTAGATGCTATCACGGGAGGTACTGATGCACTTATTGATGTTGTGGTAAAGCTAAGACACGAAGATAAACTTATAAGTGCTCGAAGTACTCACCCAGATATTATCATGGCCAGTGTAGAAGCTTATATAAGTGGAGTAAATAGACTTTTAGCAGATAAAAAGGAAAGAGAAGCTTTAGAATAATTTTTATTTAATAGGTAAATAAAAATTGAATATTCATGAATTTGAATTATTTATTCTAAAACTTCTAAATTTTTATTAATATTCTTTTATTGGTGTATCTAAATTATTTCAAATAATAAATAAATAAAAATCAAATAATTTATTAAACTAGGACATTTCCTGTGATTTCATGATTTTAAATGATAATATTCCTCAAATTAAGGTTATAGGATTCAAATCCGAAATTAAAGATGTAGCTACAACTTTAAAATTAATTAATGAATTAAATGATAATGATTCTAATTTTACAGTTCAACTTTTAGATGCTCGAGGTATAGCTGGTGAAAAACACATTTTAAATGCTACTATTCATGCTATCAATGCTTTTAAGAGAAAAAACAACATTGCAAAAGATTTGGGAATGGAAATATGTCTTCGTGCATCTGCTCAACGGCAAATTTCACGGGCCATAGAAATTTTAGGACTTAAAGTGGGGCCCATGGATATTTGTGCTGTTTTAGTGGGTTGCAATTCTGATGAAACTGATGAATCTAATGAATGCAGTTCTTCTATTGATATTGCACAGAGAATTGAAAATAAATTAAATGAGATGTTTACTCGGGATAATAGTGTATTAAAAGCAAATGAACAAGTTCTTAAGGAAATTTATAATATTGAAAATGAAGAAATGGAAGTTTTGGGAAGTGTCACCTACACACTCATAGAAAGAACTACCATTTTAATTTTGGATGCATAGCATATTCATTATTACTCGTGTTAAATACTGTAGTTTCAATATGTTCCTTAATTTCTGAAAGGTTTCCTCTATTTAAACAATCAGTATCCAGATTCTTAATTTCTATACAAACAGCTTTTTCCATCAGACGATCATAAAGGGGACAAGTTGTTATAATACTACGACCATCAAGGTTTATTTTTTCTCTTAGAATTCTGGAATGGGCCTTAGGGTCATTTGATGGGACAATTACATTAATTCCTCTTTTATCTTCATGAAAAGTGTTTTGAATATTCTTTTTAAGAATCTTACAAGCATGCATAGTTTCAAATAGATTAAAAGGAGCCTTCTTTATTTCTGTGGAAATTCCTGCGGCAGTAATAGGGTCCGCCTTAAGTGTTTTCAATAGAAAACGGGAATTATCCAATATTCTCTTTTCATTGGTGGAAATAAAGCCCCCATTACCTACATTAACAATTTTAGGAGAGCCTGTAGATGCAATTATTATATGGGCATGGTTACCATTACAGAGCCTTTTTTCAGGATCCCCTACACTGCCTGAAGCGTCTTCCACTAAAATGATGTTATTTTCACAACAAACTTCAAATAATTCTTTAACTGGTTGTTCTGCGGTGTATCCTGCGAAACTAGTAATAAATAGGGCAGAAGGATTTGTTTTTAGTTGTTTTAAGTATTCTTCAAGCAAATCTGGGTAAATTATTCCCTTTTCAGTGGGGATGAAATAAACTTCTCTTTTTAGAAATTCAGCGATTTTTTTCAAGCCAATCCATCCGCCTTGATCTGGAAGAATAAATGGGCCTTTTAGAGCATTCATGGTGGATATTATGGTTGAATTTCCACTATTAACTAATTTAACATGTTCATGCCCTGTCAGTTCTTTTACACTTTCTTCTGCGGATTTAATTTCTGGATTAATTCCTCTTCCAGTAAATGGATTTAAAGCAGCATGACTCATGGCCTTTTGAGTTTCAATAGTGGGTTTTTTGAAGATCAGTTTCAATATTATCCTTCCTTAAGTCGTTATTTTCCTAAATCTATATTTAATAAATTTCATTAAAATTTAAATTCACTAATTAGTTATTTATTTCATCTTTATAAGATTCCATCTTAATTCTAATTTAATGGCCATTATAAATTTAATATTATTTTTAAAAAATACTATTTCTTTAAAAAAGCATCCAAGGTGGTTTGTCTAGACTGTAAAATATCTTTTAAAAGGTCGCTTTTTCTAATGAATTTACTTATAGGGATTTTTAATTTGCTGCCAACATAAGCTAAAGAAGATTTCAAATCTTCAAATTCTTTATATGGTTGTTCCAGAGCATATTTAACATTTTCTCTCACATTGAAAACGCCTAATGGCACATAACCGGAATAAGCTTCCCTTAATACAATGGCCCCGGCCTGTTTTTGTTCTCTATTAAGGGCATCCAGCACTCCCATTTTACAAGTGTAATAGCATCCTCCCACACGAGAATATTCTTTTTTACCGGCATTGGTTTCATAATCAGAGAAAATAAGCTCTTCTTTACCTAAAACTCTGATAAATGCTTCCATCCATTCGTATTGCCACTCAGTTGGTATTAAAATAACAGCATAATAATTATTCAGACTGGAAAATTCATAAACACGGTGGGTGCCAATAATTTCATAGTTTCTAACACTTTTAAGCAAATCATCGGCCAGTGTACTATCACAGGCAGTTATAGACCATCGAGTAGGCACCAATTTTCTTCGCTTTCCAGTGCCAATGGCTCCTACTGAAAATGCCTTTTGAACATTAGAAAATGGAACGCCTTTGTTGTGTAGATCTGTTAGAGCATCTCGAGCTCTTAAATCGCTGTCATAAAAAACTTTTTCCAGCTCCCGATCCCATTTAACCGCATCTATGTTAAATTTTTCTATCAGTGCACTGGGCCCATGTGGAGTTGTTTCTTCACTAAAAGATAATCCTCGGGGTCTTTTATTGAAAGTAGCTTCACTGTCAATAGATGTTGATGCTAAAGAGATTTCTTGTAGTTTTTCAACAAATGAATTATTAATATCCTCAATACTCACTGTTTGTTTTCCACGCACCAGTGATAAACGGTAACCAATTATATCTTCCTGAGTCTTTTCACCGGGAATCCATGATTCTGGAGAATCCATTATGGCAGTATCTCCCTGCATGGGAACCATCATCGGCCCGGCATAAACTTTGGGATAATTCCAGCTTCCAATAAAAACAGACGGTGGTGTACTTCCATCTAATTCCTGGCCAATTTTAATGGATTTCATTTTCATATGGGCCGTTAATTTTTGGAGATAAGCATTTTTACTTCTAATCATGGCTTTAAAACCTTCATTAATTTAGAATTTTAATTAGCTGAAATATTAATATATAATAAATTATTTTTAAAGGGGTTTTTATATAGATTTATATTTCTTTACGAAGAACAAACTTTAAGGAAGCTGAATTCATGCAGTAACGCTTGAAGGTAGGTTTTGGACCATCATCAAAGACGTGTCCCAGATGAGCATCGCAGCGGGTACATAAAACCTCAGTCCTAACCATGAAAAGACTTTTATCTGTGATGAAATTTACATTTTCTGGAGCAATGGCATCCCAGAAGCTGGGCCAACCAGTCCCTGAATCGAACTTGGTCTTGGAATCAAATAAATCGGTTCCACAACAAACGCACTGGTAGATACCATCTTCATGTTGGTCATGATATTTTCCGGTGAAGGCCAGCTCAGTACCTTTCTTTCGAGCTACTTTATATGCTTCACTTTCAAGAATAGATTTCCACTCTCCATCACTTTTCTGGATATGATCTACTAGCTTTACCTTATCTTTTTTAAAAAAATAGATTGGTATTTTTTTATTTCCATTTTTAGATTTTTCAGAAGACATAATTCTAATATTAAATATGGTTTTAATTTCATATATTTTTAAGGATTATCACAAACTGTTTTATGAAAATAAAAAATAATTCTTTGGTTATGTTTGTCGGATATTAGTCCTTGAATTGATTGCTTTTATTATATTAATTCTTTTTTTATTAATAGCATATTATTTTAAGTAATCTATAACATTAATTATGTATAATTGATGTAAATTTAGTATCATGATTTAATTATAGGTGTTTGAATGAAAACGATTTTATGTTTTGGGGATTCTAATACATGGGGATATAATCCGGTAACTGGTGAACGTCTTGGTCCGTGTATACGCTGGCCTGGGGTTTTAAAAAATGAATTGGATGATCTTTACATAGTCATTGAAGAGGGATTGAATGGACGCACCACTCTTTGGGATGATCCATTACATGGGGGATTTAAAAATGGAAAAGAATATTTGATTCCATGTTTAGCCTCTCATAAACCACTGGACCTAGTTATCTTATTTTTAGGGACTAATGATCTTAAATCTCGATTTTCATTAACTGCTTCTGAAATTACCAACGGAATTAGAGTTTTACTGGATTTAATTGTTAAAAGCGGTTCTGGAATAGATGAAAATCCTCCAAAAATACTTTTAGTATCTCCACCATTGATTGGTGAATTATCCCCTTCTTCCAGATTTTCAGAGGAATTTGAAGGATCTAATGAGAAAGCAGAAAAATTAGGGTCTTATTTTAAACAGGCGGCTGAAGAATATAATTGTGAATTTTTAGATTCCTCTAAAGTTGTCCGGGCTAGTGATGTGGATGGTATTCATCTGGAGGCCGATGAACACCTTAAATTAGGCCGGGCTATGAAAAACAAAGTTCTGGAAATAATTTAAAATAATAATTAATATTTCAATTAATAGAATAAATTTAAAATAAATTTTCAAGCCATTACTTTTCCAAAAATTCTTCCCAAAGATCCCCGCGTTTTATGGGAACTCCATGGGCCGGACATATCCATTTAAAAGATAATTTATCTATTTTTGCAATGGATTCATGTATTAGGGAATCATTCCAGTTCATAATGGACATCATGGGCTTTATTTTATCTGGTGATGTTCTTAACAAGTCACCAGCAAAAAGTACATCTTCAAAAAGGATACACACATGGCCCGGTGTATGTCCGGGAGATGGTATAATTTCCATATGGTTGTTGATTATTCCATTTTCAGGGTATGGATTTATCTTTTCAGGTAATTTTGGCTTCATAAATATTGATAGTATTCTCTTTATTCCGGGGCGTGGTTTTTCACCATAGATATAAGGAATATCTTCTTTAGAGACCCATACTTTGGCCCCAGTGGCCTTTTCTAATAAGGCCACATTTCCAATGTGGTCTATATCATGATGGGTTAGCATGATGTGTTCAATATCACTTAATTCCATATTAAATGATTCTAATTCTTTTAAAAGGGCCGTTCCCTGACGGGGCATTCCAGTATCAATTACTGTGATTTCTTCATCAAAAACAAGATAAGCATAATTCCCTTTTGTCGATTCTAAAGCATGAACTTTTTCAGCTATTTTCATATTAAAACCCATAAATGTTATAAATATATAATAATTAATATTTTCTAGAATTTTAAAATATATTAATTTAAACTATTTTCTAATAATATAATAAAAAGAATACATATTAAATTAGATTATTAAATATAAATTAGGAATTAAGATGTCAAAAAGTGAAGATAAAAAGAAAATAGGCCGAAAAAAGAGGGGAGAAATTAATAAAGCAGATTTGACTCCCTATCTAAATTTCTCCACCACTCAATTGATTGAAATG
>DAWK01000153.1 GCA_002509745.1 Methanobacteriaceae archaeon UBA349
CGAACATCCTTGATAATATCCAATAATTCCCCAGAAATATCTCCATCATTAGACTTTCCGGCCAAATCAAAGCCCATAATTTCCCCAAAATCATTGAAGAATGAAATTATATCTTTAAATACTTTTTCTGAAGGCCTTTTATCATCAAGGGCCTTATTCAATTCTTTAACAAAATTAAATATGTGGGCCAGGGCTTCTGGTGTATTAAAGTCATTATCCATGGATTCCAGGAATTTGGTCCGATAATCATCTAATAACCCAATAAAATATTCATCTTCACTTGAATTAATAGAACTACTCAACAACTCATTAATTCTTTCTACCGTCTTTTGAATTCTCTTCATACTTTTAGCGGCCTGCTCCACCGTCTTTTCACTGAAATCTATGGGGCTGCGGTAGTGGGTGGATAATACGAAGAATCTGAATACTTGAGGATCGTGGTCCTCCAGTAAATCCCGGATGGTGATGAAGTTCCCCAGTGATTTAGACATCTTTTCCCCAGAAACATTTAAAAAACCGGTGTGCATCCAGTATCTGACCATAGGACTTTTACCAGAGGCAGCTTCCATCTGGGCAATTTCGGCCTCGTGGTGGGGGAAAATCAGGTCCAATCCGCCGCCGTGGATATCGTACTGGGGCCCGAAGTATTCTTCGGTAATGGCCGTATCTTCAATATGCCAGCCCGGCCTTCCAGTCCCCCAGGGTGAATCCCATAGTGGTTCTTCTTCTCGCTTTTTCCATAGGGCGAAATCTCCCGGGTTTTTCTTGGTTTGATCAATATTCACCCGGTGGACATTTAAATCATCTAAATTACGCCTGGAAAGTTTCCCAAAGTTTTCAAATTTGACCTCATCAAAGTAAACTCCAGTAGGAGTCTCATAAGCAAAACCCTTTTGAATGAGGGTTTCAATCTGAGATATGATTTCTGGAACGTGATTCGTGGCCCGGGCAAAGAAATTAACCCCATTTACTCCCAGGGCTTCCATATCTTCCTGGTATCTCTTTTCAAACTTACGAGCTAATACTTTCGTGTCAGCACCCACCTCAGCAGACCTATTAATAATCTTATCATCAATATCAGTCACATTCTGCAGGTAGAATACAGAATATCCCTTATATTCCAGGTACCGTTTTATCATATCAAAGGAGATGTAGGTACGGCCATGGCCAATGTGGGCATCGTCATAGACGGTGGGGCCACATACAAACAGTTTTACCCTTTGATTGTTCATCGGCTTAAACTGTTCTTTTTTTCGGCTCATGGTGTTGTAAATTTTCATTTTTCCCACTCTCTAGATATAATAATGATATACGCACTCTTTTAATTAATATAAAATTAGTTTTTGAATTATTTAAATATAAAAAAGGCCAAGATTGGGATTTGAACCCAAGTATCATGGTTTGCAGCCATGCACCTCGCCTCTCGGTCATCTTGGCATACTCAGATAATCAATTAAAATGTTTTTAATTACATTCAATTGTTTTATCTAATGTTGATATATGAATCTCCTACCAAAAATTCTTTTCAGTTGTAATTCAACAAACTAAAGTTAACTATTGTTATATAAATAGTTTTTGATGCAGGAATTATAAACAAAACATTTATAAATAGAAATTACATAACAATTGTTATAATAGTAAATCTTACTAAATATAATATAATCCTAGGGATAAAATGACAGGAAAACGGAAATACGGACCTCAAACAATAGAATTACACACTGGACAGGAAAACGCAGACCCCGCTACTGGAGCTAGAGCAGTACCTATCTATCAAACATCATCCTATGTCTTTGAAAATACAGAACATGCTGCCAACTTATTTGCTCTGAAGGAATTTGGGAATATATACAGTAGAATAATGAACCCTACCAATGATGTTTTTGAAAAAAGGATTGCAGCAGTAGAAGGAGGTAATGCCGCACTATCTGTTTCATCAGGAATGGCAGCTATAACTCTGGCCCTGTTAAATATCACTCAATTAGGAGACGAAATAGTATCTGCCAATAACCTTTACGGCGGAACCTACCAGTTATTTAATTACACTTTCCCTAAATTAGGAAGAAAAGTAAAATTTGTAGATTCCACCAAGCCAGAAGAATTTAAAGAAGCAATTACTCCCAAAACCAGAGTTATTTACGCAGAATCCATTGGTAATCCTAAATTGGACATACCTGACTTTGAAAAATTAGCTGAAATTGCTCATGAAGCAGAAATACCCCTGGTGGTGGACAATACCACGGGAGTAGGGCTGGTAAGGCCAATAGAACATGGAGCCGATATAACTGTGCTTTCGGCCACTAAATTTATTGGAGGCCACGGAACCTCCATTGGGGGAGTAATAGTTGATTCTGGAAAATTTAACTGGGGAAATGGTAAGTTTCCAGAATTTACCCAACCAGATCCCAGTTATCACGGACTTAAATTTTGGGAAACCTTTGGTGATATTCCCGAAGCAGGAAACATCGCTTACATCACCAAGGCCCGTGTACAACTTTTAAGAGATCTGGGAGCTGCTCTGAGTCCGTTTAATGCATTTTTATTTATTCAGGGACTGGAAACCCTGACCTTGAGAGTTCAAAAACACTCTGAAAATGCATTAAAAGTCGCAGAATTCCTTAAAAATCACCCTGACGTGGAATGGGTTAACTATCCTGGTTTAGATGATGATCCTTCCCAGGAATTAGCATCAAAATATTTAAGTGGAGGATATGGGGCCTTAGTAGGTTTTGGAATAAAAGGAGGATTAGAATCCGGGAAAAAATTCATAGAAAGTTTAGAATTGCTCTCTCATCTGGCCAATATCGGCGATGCCAAAAGTCTGGTTATACATCCTGCGTCTACCACCCACCAGCAGCTTAGTGAAGCAGAAAGAGTTCAAACCGGGGTCACCGATGACTTTATCAGGGTATCTGTGGGACTGGAAAATGTGGAAGACATAATTTATGATATTAATCAGGCCCTGGAAAAGGCCACTGAATGATTGGGACAAATATACTCCCTAATTATTTTTTATAGATTTGACCCATTCCATTGAAATGGCTAAAATAAAAAAAAATTTAATAAATGCTGCCTAATATTTAGATATGCATCTGGTAAAGAGGAAAAAGATGAAAAAAGAATCTGTGGGATTGGTGGAAACAAAATACTTTAATCTACCTGAGGAGCTTGATCTGGAAAGTGGCAAAAAGCTCAAAAACATTACCCTGGCCTATGAAACCTATGGTCAATTAAATAAAAACAAAAATAATGCCATTTTAGTTTGCCATGCTCTTACCGGAGATGC
>DAWK01000024.1:0-6223 GCA_002509745.1 Methanobacteriaceae archaeon UBA349
TTTTAAAACTTAGATTATTTATTTTAATTTATTTATTATAAAGAAAATTTTTTTATTTCTATTTATTTAGTATTTAAATCTTATTTTTACCAATTTAGAATAATAGAACGAATATGCAAACCAGATAGAAAATTAAGACAACTTTATGATATAAAAAGTCTGCTAAATTAATCATTTTTTCTTTTTCAAAGAAATTAGATAGATAAAGGGGTATGGTGGCCAAAAATGATGGGACAATTATAATCATTACTTGGATGACATTCATATCACCTACTAATAGAATATATGTTATTAAAAGACAAAATATTGCTGCTAATCCATGCATCATTTTTGTTTTTTCTTTATACATCAAATAGGTACCCATTCCAGCTACAAACATTAAAAGATAAACACTTAATGGTACCAAAAGAATATTGCCTAAAATTACAGTACATGAAGCAACTCTAAGAACATTATTGGTGGCCGTACTAGCGAATGGGGCCAGGGCAGTTTCTTTAAGTCTTAGGGGTGGTAAGGTATATAATAACTGGTTTATCACCATCATTAGCATTATTATGGTGAATAATGGGGTCAAAGTCAATATAGAAATACCAAATACGGATAAACATAAAATTCCAACAAATAACAGAACTATTTTCGGATCTATTGAATCTTTAATAAACGCTCTATTGATCTTACTTTTATCTTTTTTATCAACTTCAAGGTCTGTTAAATCATTAAGAGAGTAAAGTGCACCCCATAAAACAGAAACAAGTATTAATCCCTCTAAAATTTCTAATGGGTTTGTAATAATGGTCTGAGAAAAATAAGCATAAGTCAAAGCCAGAAGATACATATGAACATTTTTGGCCGCCCAGGTTAATCTGGTGGACTTTAAAAGAGTGATTATCATATTTTTACCTATATTTGGATAAGATAAAATTGGAATTTAGAATTTATTAGTAATTTATTAATTACTATTATTATTTATTATTTTTAAGATTATTTAATATGAATCTGGGTTTATGACCATGTTTATGTATACATTCTTCCAGTTTTTCATCATCAATATTTTTTAAATGGCTTTTAACAATATTAACTGTTTCGGAACGGGAATAAGAAATTTCTATCACACAAAAGAGTTTTCCTAAAATAATTAAAATAATTCTGGATAAAATGCCAAAATCAGTGAATAAATCATATTTTTTACCTCTGATTCGAATTCTCCAAGCGGTTTGGAAAATTATATTCATTTTTCCGAATTGCTTATGAAATTTTAAATATTCTTTTATGCAGATTAAATAGAATCTGAAAGATTTGAATCCAGCTTTACGGGTCCATTCACTGAACCCAACTACCTTATTATCTATTAGATGTTTATCATGAAATTGATCAGCAAAAAGAACTGCATCAAATTCGCTTAGTTTGTTATAGGCCTCTATTTTATCTTTTACATTTAAAGAATATTCAAGGTCGTTTATTAAAGTGAAAAAAACTTCCTGTGAATGGGCATTTGAACTGGAAATACTGCTATTCACTTCATATATATTTAAATCCAGTTCTCTTAAAGCCTGATAAATATTTGATGATTTACCGGTTCCTGGAGCCCCTACAATATGTAATATGCTTCCTCTAGATTTTTTTAATTCCTTAAACACTTTTTTTATTTTTTTATATATTTTAGTATTTATAAAAATAGAATTATCATTGCATGAATTTACTTTATGCTGCCTCATGGTATTAGGTATGTATTGAAGATATATACAATTATATGATGAAATCATCTGTTTTACAGCATGGATACTAATAAATGTTTTTAATCATAGGAATAAAGCCCACATGCAGTGGTTAAGATATGCCTTTAGTAAATTCTTAAGAAAAAGTCTTGATTTTTATGTATATAACTTGATTATTTTTTAAAAGAAAAAAAGAATTAATTATTTAAATATCGTTGGATACTTTTAATTTTGGTGGTAATGGCTTAATTTTAGCTGGGGCCCCTATAGCTAAATACCATGGCGGGACTGGGCGTGTTACAACTGCTCCCGCAGCAACAATTGATCCTTCTCCAATTTCAATATTGGATAAAAAAGTGGAATTTGCTCCAATGGATGCACCTTTTCTTATGATTGGCCCTTTTAGTTGATAATCGACCCTTACTGGGTATCTATCATTAGTAAAACATGCGCATGGTCCGATAAATACATTATCTTCAATGAAACTCTTTTTTGGGATATATACATTGGATTGAATACTTACATTACTACCTATTTTAGAATGTCCCTCGATAACAGTATTGGTACCTATTAAAACATCATTGCCTAGGGTTGTTTTTTCCCTTATTAAAACATTGTGTCCAGTCATCAAGTTGTCACCTATGGTGACGTCATTGTAAATAATGCTGTTGGATCTAATAAGTGGATTGTTTCCAATGATTGGGGGTTTACTAAATCGTTTATAATCATAACCAATTATAACATTTTCAGATTCCCTCTTACCTTCCCAGGCTTCCTGTTCAGATCCAAATATTAAACTTTTAAAATTAGGCAATAATTATCCCCCTATAAAGAGCGTAATTATATATTATATTTTTCATCATTATTTATGTTTTGTTAATTGTAAATTATTTTATAATAATTTTATATAAAAAATTTAGAACTTGTTATGTGCTTTTAAATAAATTATAATTTAAATTGTTTTAAGGATATATCTTTAAAGAAATTAAGGAATAGATAATATAATATTAAAATAAAAATAACTATTGTGATATAAAATTAAAAGTTTATAATTATAAATATAATCCAGGTGTAATTTTTGCAATTAACGAAAAATCAATTAATTTCTGTCATTGAAGAAATAAGGACTGAAATTGGCCACGAAAAGTCTGAACTTAATATTAAAGAAGTTATTTTTGATTCAAAAAATAATAATCTTTTAATTATAACTCCTGATCGTCCAGATAAATCTGCAGTAATAGGAAAAGGAGGATGGGTCGTAGGTAAATTAAGGGAAAGATTGGATGTTGAAAATATTCATGTAGCTGCCTACACGGACATTATGGTTAAACAATATCGTATGGAACTTGCTGGTGAAAAAATCCATGAAATAACATCAAAAAAACCATTTAATGTTTCTAATGCCCTGAATAATTTAATGGACATGCTTTTTGAAAAAATCGAAAACTTATCACTTTTCAATTTTTCAGATTATTTAAATATTACAGAATCAGAGCATCATTTAGAAAATGAGCAAAATAAAAGCCATACTGCTGTGGTAGCGCTTTCGGGAGGAGTAGATAGTAGTTTTTCACTAATCATTTCTGCTTTTCTGGGATTTAATCCTTTAGCAGTAACTGCTGATCCTGGAAGTATAGTACTTCCCCAGCACTTCAAAAATAATATAAATAATTTATGTGAAAAATTGGGCGTAGATCATAACTATGTGCCCCTAGATTTTTCAGATTTTATTAATGAAAGTTTTGATGGCAGATTTCATCCTTGTGGTAGATGCTCTAAGATGATTCATCAAGCTGTAATTAAACACGCTAAAGAAAACGATATAAATATAGTTATTTTTGGAGATATGATTTCCACAGGATATCAGTCTATGATTTATAAGGATGGTATTTTGAGAATAAATCTGCCTGCTTTGTTAGGAGTTTCTAAACAAGAGCTACAATCTTTAACTTCTTTATTTAATGTAAAAAAATCAAATTATTTTGGATGTCCTCTTTTAGGAGAGGTACAAAAGAAGTTTCCTTATATGAGGCGCTATTCAATTCAGAGGGTCCTAAGAGAAACTCGTGCAGGTGTACTAGAGCCAGGCCAAGCCTTAGATCTTATTTGGAGTCTTTGTAATGACTTGAAGTAATTTAAAATTAATTGAATAAAATTAATCATTTTTTCCTAAAAGATCAGGAAAAGACTTTAAGTAGTCCATAAGCAATTAGGAAAATGCCTACTAGATAACCAACTAGGAATGGGTAGATTAACATTAATATTCCAATTAATATTCCTATTAGTCCAATTATTTTAGGGTCTGTTTTTCCATCCATAATTTTATATTGCATACTAAACTATATATATGTTATGAAAAGAAAATTCTGCCCCAATTGCGGTTCAGACAACATTAAATGGGCTTTACCTCAGAATTGGTCTTTATGGGAGTGTTATAATTGTGGATATACTGGAGCAGTGGTTATTGAGGATGGAAAACTGGCCAAAGAAATAAGTGAAAACTACGAAAAAGAGAAAAATAAGAGAGAAGAATAATTTATTTTATAATAAAATTTATTTTGATTATTAGTTCGGTTATAAATGAAATCGCTTAGATAAACTAATTTTATTATAAAAAAATATGGAAAATTAATTAATAAACAAATTTTATCTAAAAATGGATGCTATCCTAGACATTTTTAGTATCTAAATATTCATCTTCTGTTTTTAAAAAGCTTCTTAGATTTTTTAATGCAAGATTAACCATTTCTGGTGAAGGACCGCCTGGAACTTTCCTCATTTTAACGTTTTCCAATGGATCTAATGCTTTTGAAATTAAATCATTACTTAATTCCAATGGACTGCCAGTTATTTCTTCAGTTATTTCATCAAGAAAAGCAGCATCAATATCTTCAGGTTTCATATTAGTTGCCAGAGCATCAGTTACCATTCTGCCTACAATTTTATGGGCAATTCTAAATGGTATTTGTTTTTCCCGTACAATAACATCTGCTAAATCAGTAGCTGTTGCAAAATTGGCCCTTGCTAAATCGAGACCTCTTGCTTTATTAATTTTTATACTTAAAACCATTTCTCTAACAATATTCAATGTGGAGTGAGCTGTTTCAATTCCATTCCAGAGATGGGGTGTTATCTCTTGCAAGTCACGGTTGTAAGTGTAAGGAATTGCTTTTAAGATGGTTAATATGGTATTTAATTCACCATATAATACTGCACTTTTGGCCCTTGCAATTTCAGCCACGTCAGGATTCTTTTTTTGAGGCATTATAGAAGATGTGGATGAAAATTCATCGGAAATGGTTATAAGGCCAAACTCATGGGTACTCCATAGAACCATTTCTTCACATATCTTACTAATGGTGGTTATTAGCATAGATAAATCAAAAACGGTTTCAGCAATGAAATCACGAGAACTCACGGCGTCCATGGAATTTTCCATGTAACTGTCAAATCCAAGAATTTCTGTGGTTATCTCCCTATTTATAGGGAAACTAGTAGTGGTCATGGCTGCTGAACCTAATGGATTTATATTAACTCTCTTGTAAGTATCTTTGAGCCTTTCATAATCTCTTTTAAGTGAATGGGTATAGGCCATTAAATGATGGGCAAATGTGGTGGGCTGGGCATGTTGAAGGTGAGTGTAACCTATTATTACTGTTTCAGTATGTTCACTAGCTAAATCAACTAATCCTTCTATAAAATCAAGAATATCTATTTGAATTTCTATTATTTTTTGCCTAAGCACTATCCTGAGATCAGTAGCTACCTGGTCGTTTCGGGACTTGGCAGTATGCATGAAACCTGCCTTTTTACCTATTTTAGCGGTAACATAATTTTCCAGGGCCATATGTATGTCTTCCACTGATGGATCCAGATCTAAAGCACCAATACCTTCACTTTTGAGCTCATCCAGCGCGTCCAATATTTCCTGTGCTGTGGAAGATTCAATAATACCCTGCTTGCTTAGCATTGTTGTATGGGCCCTATTACATTCAACATCTGCTTCAAATATGTATTTATCAAATTCTAAAGAAGATGTAAATGTAGCCGCATCTTCACTCATCTTTTTACCAAGTCTTCCAGCCCTTAAATTCACAAAAACACCTTTTTTACGTTTTATCCTTAATTTTTTGTTAATTATAATAAATTTAGTTTAATTTAATATTTATTTATGAATATCTATTATGAAACTATTTAATTATCAGTTATATTAAATATGCTGTAATTTAGGACGGTAATTGAAATAAATTAAAAAAATAAACTAACTCATTAAAAAAAATCTGATTTAAATTAAAAATAAAATTAAAAATTAGAAAAAAATTAATTATTTGTCTTTATTTTTCCATTCAGTGTATCCACACTTACCACAGGAGTATCTGTCACCGTGGTCAGCCATGAATACTCCGCTGGAGCATCGAGGACAAAAAGGATTTTTTCTATTTAATTTGTCATCTTTAATGTCGTAAAGTTCACCTTTTTTCATAATTATTCCTCCTCAGTACTCTCTG
>DAWK01000024.1:6322-8642 GCA_002509745.1 Methanobacteriaceae archaeon UBA349
TTTAGGTGTGGATTCGCCTTGATATACACATTCAAAATCTATTTCGGTTCTATCTAAGAGTGGATTTTCAGTTTTTTTGATTATATTGATTTCCATTATTGTGCCTCCTCAAATTCATTGATTAATTCTTCAGCTTTTTTCTTTAATTTATTCGCTTCAACAACAACCAATCCTTCATTGGGTTGCCCATACAATACAACTGCATTTTCAGGGGCCATTAAAATACTGGGAAGGACCGCCAAGTCTTCCTCTCCTTCAACCACAATTAAAAAATTTTCCTTGCTGTTTGATGAAGAGCTAATAGCATGGTCTATGGTTTCCCATAGATCTTTAGTTATGGTTCCAGGTGGATTTTCAGCATTTAATATTGTTGCTTGATATTCTATTTCATGATCTGAATCCTTTCTTTGTATTCGATTATCTATTATTCCTAATCGAGGATATACTTGGGATTCAATAAGATTTCTTGTAGTAACATCACCAACAGAGATTATATAGTCATATTTTGCTAAAGAGTTTTTTACTTCGTTAAGGGAAGTGTATAGATTACCTAATGGATCTTTTAACTTTGATCTTAACTCTTTTGTTAGCATTAACACTATCTAACCCTCAGTGCATATTCTCCAGGGATGTTGATATTTAGTTCATGGGCTATATCTGAACGTTCGGGATCTATTATTATTAAAAGACCACTCCAGTTAGTTGATGTAGTTATATTACATACTGGACAACGTTCCTCTGTTGTTATACGTTTGCACCTTGTGCAAGCTTTCATACTCATTTCTTCTTCTTCCTTTTTTCTTCTTCAACCCATTCGAATCTTCCAAGTCCGGGTTGTCTCATGGTGAGACCAATTTTAATTTCTTTTGTAGAACGGCCTTTTAAACTTAGAGCCACTATTCTGGCACGAACTTTACTGCCTTCATCAAGAGTTTTTTTAGATTCTTTACCAAGAAGTGCTCCTCTTTTTCCATCATAATTGATGTAATCATCAGTAACCTGTGAAACGTGAACTAATCCGTCCATTGGCCCAATTCTAATGAATGCACCGAATTCAGCTATCTCAATAACTTCACCTTCTATTATTTCATGAAGTTCTGGTTTAAAGAATAGTGCTGTGAATTCAACTTCGTGGTAGGCTGCTCCGTCACCCATTATGACTTTACCTACACCAATTTCATCTATTGATTTGACGGTTACCATAAGACCTAATTTTTTATCTATTTTCCCAACATAGGCCTCATTCATGGTTTCAATCGCCACTTCTTCTAGAGGTTCTTCAAACCGGTGAGGGGGAATTCTCACGGTGTCCTCAATTCTGGATATATAATACAAATAGATCCCTCGGTTAAATTTCTTTTAATTTCATATAAAATTATCAAATAACAATAGGTTTATTAAAAATATAAAACAATTAGTTTATTTTATATCATCCTACTATTACTAACTATTCCTACTATTACTAATTGTTATATTAGTATATTATTATTCTTCCTTTTTATATAAATCTATGGAATGATTAATTGCTTCAAATGCCTTTTGGGCATTTTCCCAACCAAGTACTTCGGTTGTTTTTCCTTCAAGATGTTTATATTCCTTGAAGAAATGGGCAATTTCTTTTAATAAATGAGAAGGAACATCATCGATGTCTTTTATATCTGTGAATTTAGGATCGTTTAAGGGGACTGCAAGTATCTTGTCGTCCATGTCTCCACCATCAATCATTCTCATGATACCAATAGGCCGAGCTTCAATAATACATCCTGGGAATGTGGGTTGTTCCATAAGGACCATAATGTCCATGGGATCTCCATCATCATAGATAGTTTGAGGTATTAATCCATAATCTGCAGGATAAACAAATGGTGAATATAAAACTCTATCCAGAGCAAAAGACTCTAGGTCTTTGTCGTATTCGTATTTATTTCTTGATCCTTTTGGTATTTCGATTACTGCGTATACAACTTCCGGTATTGATGGTCCGGGTACAATATCTTTCCAGAGATTCACTAATATTCCTCCTTATTCATTGGAATTGGATAATGATATATAATCGTTAGTTAATTAAATTTATTTTTATTAATTTATTTATTAATTTCAAATTCTATTAGAATAATATTTCCATTAATAAATTTTTTATTTATATACTTATTTTATTCATATTATGATTATAATATTAATTTATTATAATAAATTTATTTTAAATGCCCATCTATGGCTAAATACTTTCTTTGCCTCAAGTAAACAACTTTTATTCCATTTTCTCTAGCTTTTTCTCTTAATTCTTTATCATTTGTACATAGAATTTTTGAAATCCGAA
>DAWK01000024.1:8652-30909 GCA_002509745.1 Methanobacteriaceae archaeon UBA349
TTTTTTAATGCCATGCAATTCATTTATAATGAAATCTGGCACAATTAGTCTGTAAGAAGGTAAAATCTTTTCCAGTTCATAGATTATATCTACATTGAACTGGAAGGGCATCATAAAAAATTTGCGTCTAGGACTGCCTCCTTGGAAGAATCAGTGTCCTTTGACTTAGATGATGATACCATATCCTATTAACCTCCATCTAGCACCAACTCTACGTGATAGAGCAACTCTGTCACCTTTTTCTGCAGCTACTGGCAGTTTAAGTGTTACTTTGGCTTTATTTCCAGCAGTAGTGACAACTCCTATAGTGGTGGTTGTTCCTGCATTTATCATGAGAGGTTCTTTGGCTTTGATGGGTTCTACTTCTCGTTCTTCCTTAGTACCAACTACTCGGTCTAATAAATGAACTTCCATTCCTAATTCATGCATGACTGGAGGTAATGTCTCTGGTTCTCCTGCAACAGAACCTGAAAGTGAATCTGCCTTAGTTAGTGCTGCATCCAGATTGGTTCCTATTCCAACCAGCCCACCAGGCCCTACTTCTTCAACATCTTCTCCACCAGCTATTAGGCCAGTGATTTTTGAGTGAAGACTGATCCATTTCTGTTTCCCATCTTTATTAATTTGAATACCTGGTTTAATTTCAATTTCGTCACCGACTTTTAGTGTTCCCTGAACTAGAGAACCTCCAATGACTCCACCTACCATAGTACTTGGATGAGATCCGGGTTTGTTAATATCAAAAGAACGAGCCACATATAACTTAGCTGGTTTGTCAGCAAATCTCTCAGGAGTACTAATCTTCTTTTCGATTAAATCAATGAGTATATCAATATTAGCGCCTTGTTGAGCAGACACTGGAATTATAGGGGCGTCTTCTGCGCATGTACCCTTAACAAACTCTTTAATTTCGTTGTAGCTCTCTATTGCTCTTTCTTTGGATACAATATCAATTTTGTTTTGAACTACTATAACTTCTTTAACACCAATAACATCCAATGCCATTAAGTGTTCTTTGGTTTGGGGTTGAGGGCAGTGTTCGTTAGCGGCAATAACCAGAACGGCTCCATCCATAATAGCAGCTCCTGAGAGCATGGTAGCCATTAAGGTTTCGTGTCCTGGGGCATCTACAAATGATACTTTCCTCAGCATCTCGGTTTCCTTTCCACAATCTTCACAAACCAGTGCAGTAGTATAGCATTGGGGTTCCGCACATTCCGCACATTTACGGAAAGTAATGTCAGCATATCCTAAACGGATAGAAATACCCCTTTTTGTTTCCTCGCTGTGGGTATCGGTCCAAATTCCAGACAATGCCTTGGTAAGTGTGGTCTTACCATGGTCTACGTGACCCACTAGCCCTATGTTAATCTCCGATTGTATTTTCACAGATTACACCTATAATTTTTAATTAATTCTGTTTTAAAAAGTATATTAATATATGAATAATATTTAATTAAAATATTTTTTTTAATGTTATTAAATATTATTTTTTGAAGTATATCTATTCTTCCAATTATAATCAACAAATAAAAGATATTTATAATGATCTTTATTTATTTTAATAATCAAATAAGAAGAATTTTATTCTTCTTCAGAAGAACCTAAAATCTCGTCCAAAGGTTTTTCACCCGTCTTAGCAACGATTGTACTTATCTGAACGATATCATCGGATATGGTATTTCCTCTGACGGTTTTCCTTCTTCTTTCACCATCACGAGTTGGGTTGTATCCAATTCCACCAGATAATAAACTTCTGATTCTTCTAGGACCACTAACATCTTTTTTCATTGGGAAACCATTTTTATCGCTTCCACCAGTAATCTTTAAGGTGTATCCTTGTAAGCCTATCAAAGAACCATCAAATTCTTCTCCAAGGGTTAAACCCACTAATTTTTTGGATTGAACAGCGTCAACTTCTACTTGTAGACTTTTTTCTTTTTCTGAAACTACTACTTTAAATGCCAAATTCTCTCCTCCTTCTTATTTCTTCTCTTTTAATTTATAATATGAATATATTATCATTTATATTAGAAAGCCGGTTGCATTCCCCATTCCGGTTCTTCTTTCCGTTTTATATCCAGAGTTTCATGAAGAGTTTCATATTCATCTTCACTTAACTTTTCCTTAAGTTCTGTTTCCAGTATACGGAAGTGCTTCTCAGGAATGTCCACATAAAGAACATCACCCTCTTCAAAGTCTTTTCCATGGATAGCGTTTTTAATGGCCATGGCCACTTTTTGACCACGAGGAGTAGATTTTTTATTATCTCCCTTATCCTGCATACTTTCTACCTTACCCACAATCCCACCATCTTCTCGAATAAGGATGGCGCCCTGTTTCACAGTTCCACTTAAAACTTCAATTCCTGCAATAGCTGGTTTACTTTGCCTAAATACTAATTTGGGTATAATTCGTATTTTTGCAGGTTTGATAATGGCATCCAGCCATTCTTTCTTTCTCTTCTCTTCAATAGATTTAATCCATGCTTGATAATCTTCTGTAATTTGATATATTACATTACCTGCAAATACTTTTACATCGGAATTTTTTATTTCTGCCGCTGCGGATGGTAGGATTTTCACATTAAATGCAATAATCACTCCATGAAGAACATCTTCTTTTTGAACAATGTCTGCATCCACCACATCTCGACGGGAAACATCACCGATGTCAGCTATTCTTATGGGAATGTCTATATCTTTTAGTAAATTGACCAGGGCTTCTAAAGATCCTAATGTATCTGCTTTTACCAGAACACCGGTTTCTTCAGTGTCAATTTTTATATCATCAATTTCGCTAAGCATTTCTTGACGAACATTATCTAAATTTCCCCTTGAAACACGTAAAGGAGATCCAGCCACAACGTTTTCAATGTTAGGAGCTACAATTTTTATACCTGCAGCTGCCACAACTTCGTCAACTTTTTGGAATCTCTTTTTAGCTTCCCTTATTTCTTCGAGAGGTAAAGGCTTTAAAAGAGACCTGATTTTAGTGGTAATAACGTCGTCAGTGACCATAAGTGCAATATTATCATTCTTTTTAATAATTCCATCATATATGACTGCATCAATAGTTAATCCTAGTCCGACTTCTTCTTTAACTTCCAATATGGTTCCTTTAGCTGGTGCATTGGTTTCAATTTGTAACTGTTCCTGCAAGTATTGCTGGGCCAATCCCATAAGCATAGTAAGAAGTTCAGGTATGCCTTCACCATTTTTGGCACTAATTGGAATGATACTAACCTGAGAAGCAAAATCCGTAACTCTATCAAACCTTTCTGATTCAAATCCTTCATTATGAAGAATTCCCACCAATTCATATAAATTGGTTTCAAGGGTTTGTTGAATATTACTTGATTGTTTTGAAAACGTTTCCATAAATGAAGCACCTTCATGAACTTGCCATCCATAAGTCCTGTCTATTTTGTTAGCAGCGACAATAAATGGAGTTTTATACATTTTAAGTATATTCAGGGCCTCATAAGTTTGAGGCTTAAAACCTTCTTTCATATCAACAATTAAAATAGCTAAATCTGCCAGAGCCCCACCTCTTTTTCTAAGAGTGGTAAATGCTTCATGTCCTGGTGTATCAATAAAAAATAGTCCGGGTAGGGTATCTTTGATAGAGAGTTTATTTAAAAAGTCCCCACATATGTTTTCAATGATTTCCATTGGTATTTCTGTCGCTCCGATGTGCTGGGTAATTCCTCCAGCTTCTTTGCTTGCAATAGCACTGCCTCTAATAAAATCCAGTAAAGTGGTTTTACCATGGTCTACATGACCCAGTACTGATACAATAGGTGATCTAATTTTCATGGTAGGATCTCGGATATTCAATGGTTTCATTTAATATTGATTCAGATATTTGATTTAATAGTTTAACCAATGGAATATTAAAATTTATATGTATATATGCTGATTTAATACTGCTAATTAATCTAAGAACGAATATTTTGAATTTATTTTATAAATTCACATATTGTATTCTAATATTTGCAATATAATCACTTAATATTTAATGTATTATTCAAAGAAGAGAAAAATGGGGTTTATAATTCGTAGATTAAGTTAGTATCAGGCATTTCATATTCTACGATTTCAGTCTCATCAAAGAACAGAGCGATTTCTCTTTCTGCTGATTGTGGAGAATCTGAAGCGTGGATAATGTTTCTACCCATATCTAGAGCAAAATCTCCTCTTATCGTTCCTAAATCAGCTTCTTTTGGATTGGTTGCACCAACCATTTTCCTGATTAAACTGATGCAGTCATCGCCTTGAATTACCATTGCTAATACTGCGGAAGATGTGATATACTCTACTAAACCACCGAAGAAAGGTTTCTCACTGTGCTCACCATAATGCTCTTTAGCAAGATCTTTACTAATATGCATCAATTTAGCAGCGACAATTTGGAGTCCTTTTTCTTCAAATCTACTTAATACTTGTCCCATTAACCGTCGTTGGACAGCATCGGGTTTCATCATAACGAAACTTTTTTCCATCATTCTTTAACCCATTTGACTTTTCTTGGAACTCTTCCAAGTTTAATCATATTCTTTTCGCATTTGCTTCCACAAAAGAAGTATACTGTACCATCTTTTTTAACATACATGGATCCAGTCCCTTCTTCCATGTCCTTTTTACAGAATGAACATACTCTCATGCACAACACCTTTCCTTGGTAAGATTAAGGAGTTCTAATCTCCTTGGCTTCTCGAATGGTGTCTAGTAACATTAAAACGTCACCTTCGCGAATAGGTCCCATAATATTACGGGTAAGTATTCTGCCCTTATCTCTTCCATCCAGAATCCTGCATTTAACTTGCATGACTTCGCCAGTCATCCCAGTTCGTTTTAGGACCTCAATTATTTCCGCTGGAGTTCCTTCTTCCATATAATCACCTTTAGATTAAATTGAAAAGCTAATTGCTTTTCGGTAAAAATAGTTTGGAATATAATATTATTTATATAATAATATTATTTCTTGAGTTCTTCGATTTTTTCCACAACGTCTTTTACAAGGTCTTCGCCTTCTCCAGCGTCAATGATACATGCTGAAGCAGTTCCGACGTTTAAACCAGCTGCTCCGCCTACTTCATCTTTAGTAGGTAGGTATGCGTAAGGAATTTCTTTTTCCTCAGCTAGTACTGGTATGTGAGCGACTATTTCTGCAGGTTCCACATCTTCAGCAACTAAAACTAATAGTGCGCTTCCCCGTTCAATGGCCTTGGTAACCTCGTTGGTTCCTTTAGCCACCTTACCGGTGTCTCTTGCTATTTCTAATGCTTCTGCAGCTTTATCAGCTAACTCTTGTGGTACTTCGAATTTTACATAAATTGCTTTTGCCATATTATTTACCTCCTTTTTCATCTGGTATTTACCATCCATCGGCAAATATCGCAACAAAAATCTGTTTTTTTAATGTTGCGAGTTCACAAATCTGTGATTTGTAATTAGTACTTTTATACAATATTCATATATAAAAGTTGCTGATTTAACAGCTTAATTATGGATTAAGAGTGATTTTAAAAATCGTATTTGATTGATATAAAAATTTTTATCCATAATTTAAAAAGTTCTAAACCAAAATTAGTCTAGAGAATTAGACATATCATAGGTTGAGATTTATCCCTTATAAAGTTTTTCTATTAAGAATTATTAATTCATAATTAAAACTAGGATTGATAGTAATTATATAAAAAACTTATTTTCTGGAGATTTTTATTTATTTAAATAATTTAATTAGGTCTATTTTATTTTAATACTAACATTTTGAAAGATTATAATTAATTAAATGTTAAATATATAAACTAATTTATAAAAATGATTTCTTAAATTTTTAAAATTGAATGATCAAGTAAAGTAATTATAATTAATATTAAGTTTAATATAAATTCAAAAAAATAGATTCAACCTTTTTAGATTAATTTGAGTATCAAAAATAAATTTAAAATAAAAGAAGGGCAGTTATTAGTCTCAATTAGAGTCTTTTAACTGCTAATTCAATGTCAGAAGCTTTTACAGTTTTTCTTCCAGCATGTTTTGCTAGTTTGACGGCTTCTGCTGCAATAGCTTCGCCTTTTGCTTCTAGAGCTTTAGCTAATTCTTCTCGAGCGTCATCGCTCACTCTTTCTGCACCAGCATTTTTTATTATTCTTCCGATTGGAGCAATTGGTAATTCCATAATTAATCACCTCATTTTATGTAATATAAACTGTATTAATACTCCTATATAAATTTATCGTTAATTTATGGGATTTTTGACAAATTTATATTGTATCTGCTCATGATAAGGTGATTTATATTGTTTTGGGTGAGTATGTAACTAACCATATGATATTTGGCCAGTCTTGAAAAAAAGATAAGTTTTTATTGGTTGAATTTCCCTAAAAAGAACTTAAAAAATTAAGAAATTAAAAGAGTTATTATCTCCTTATAATTTCTGATAACTTATTAATATCGGCTTCAACCTCTAAAGGTTCCACACAAGCGTTAATTGCAGTGTTTGGATCCTTTAATAGATGTCCAGTTACTATACAAACTACTTGTTCTCCTTTATCAACAACGCCCTCATCAATCAGCTTCATAAGGCCTGCTATGGACGCAGCAGATGCTGGCTCAACACCAATTCCTTCTTTCTGGGCAAGTAATTTTTGGGCAGAAAGTATCTCTTCATCACTAACTGTTTCTGCATGTCCATTGGAATCATAGATGGCCCGGAGAGCTTTCAGTGAACTTACCGGTGCACCAATTCTAATTGCTGTAGCCACGGTTTCAGGATTTTCTATAGCTTCAATTTCAGTTTTACCTTTTTGATATGCATTTACTATCGGACAAGCTCCTTCTGCTTGAATACCAGTCATCATAGGCCTATCTTCAATAAAACCTGCTTCATAAAACTCGCTAACTCCTTTCCATATGGCAGAAATATTTCCAGCATTTCCGACAGGCAATATAACTCTGTCGGGAGACTTCCATCCTAAATCATCTACTATTTCAAATCCAATGGATTTCTGTCCTTCTAAACGGAATGGATTTACTGAATTGAGTAAATATAATTGCCCTTCCAGTGCAAGAGCAGTAATTGCATCTAAAGCTTCATCGAAATTTCCTTTAATGGATAGAACTTCTGCCCCATGGAACATGGCCTGGGCCAATTTTCCCAGGGCAACTTTACCTGATGGTAGAAGAACCACACATCTTAGTCCGGCACGTGCTGCATAAGCGGCCAAAGAAGCAGAAGTGTTACCAGTAGATGCACATCCTACTGTAGATACTCCTAGTTCCATGGCCTTGGTAATACCTACACTCATTCCCCTATCTTTAAAACTACCTGTGGGATTAGAACCTTCCACTTTAACATAGAGATCTATGCCCAGTTCACTACCTAGTTTGTCACATTTAACAAAAGGAGTTCCACCTTCTTCCAGACTGACAATTTTTGTCTCATCCACAGGCATAAATTCCTTGTATTTCCACATGGTCTGTTTTCTGCAACTGAATATATCCTTGGAGACATCAGGATTACAAATTACTTCTAAAACAGATCCACAATCTGTGCAGGTGTAAATTATTTCATCATTACTGTATTCTTTTCCACAAGATACGCATTTTATCATGATATTCACCGTAATTATTTTTTATAATTCTTTTTAGCTGCTTGTTGACATGAATTAATTAAATTATTAAATGAAGAATAACTGAATAACAGTATTTAGGCATTAAAATCAATCTAATATTTTTTTTAAGAAGTTGTTTATTCTAATTTTATTATTAACAAATTTATTATCATTTATTTATAATTCTGTTATTTCTTGATGGGTTAAAAATTTAATAAATAATACTTGTTGGTTTAAATATTTCCTTTTATGTACTGATACCAAGCAATAGTGAAATTGGCCTCAATTACGGCTGCAATTAACAATAGAATAATAGCAATTCCTAAAAGAATTAATGATTCTGTTAATTGATCTTTTTGATTATTATATACATATTCTAATTTTCCCCAAAAAGATCCATACCATGTTTCTTCTATTAGGTCTCTTAAGAAAGTATATACAAAATTAGCCAGTCTAAAACCTGCTCCGCCCGCAATTATAAAGCTTATAATTTCAAATATTCCATGAGGAATAGTTAAAAGGATAAAATCTGCAAGGGGTGCTTGTGTAGCAAAATATCCAATGAAAGCCCCATTTATAAATATAAATATTGCAGTGATAGATCCCAGAGCGATTCCACCAGCAAATAACTTGAGAAGGACCTCTAAATTACTGAAAAAAATTGAAAAAGTTTCTATTTTTATTTGACCCTCCATAATACTTTTTTTAAATTGCTGTTGAAGTGGAACCATTAAAAAATCAAGTAGGTGCAAATATCCTATAAACATTGATCCAAAAAATATGACTGCTGAAAGAGCAAAATACTTTTCGTTATGTTTGTAAATGGCATTTAGTGTACTTTCGTGCCGTTCTTTTTTTACCATGCAATTCCTCTGTGATTTTAATTAATTATATTTAAGACTATTGAATAAAGATAATTATGAAATTTTAGTTATTTAAAATGTTTATTAATTGAATACTTAATCTATTATATTCTATTATCACTGTTTATATTATTGTATTTAATTAATAACCTTTTTTGTAATTATTTATATTTAAAAATTTGTTTGATAATTCTTTAATAATTAAATTAAGTGTTTAATAAATGTTTTAATCTGTTTAAAAATATATAGGCCTTTTTTATTTTAATTAATTCTAAATAATATTTAAATCTAGAACTTCATTTTTTATATTTTAAAATAATTAAATTAAAAAAAATTTACAATTAATATAAAAATTTAATTTTAAAATAAATAAAAAATAACTTGGAAAAAATATGAGAAATAGGATGCTTAACAGACTTTTGCATCATCTAAAACTTTCTCAGCAATTTTTGCTCCTTTTTTCCTTTTTGATGAAAATTCTTCAAAGAATTTTTTCATTAAGTCTGCGGTATGGGCCTTACATTCGCCGCACATAATATTCCCACTTTTACAGTCTTCCAGAATCTCCCGTAGTTTTTCATCAGATTCCATTAGGTGATATAATAACATTTCATAAATCACGCAGTGGGTCGGGTCGCCCCCTTTTTCTTGTTGTTCTTTAAGACTTTCCCTACCACCGGTTTTTGCTGTTTTCACTTTATTTTCAGCTTCTTCAATACTATCACTTAAAAATATGGCTGTTTTGGGTTGGCTACTGGACATCTTACCACCAGTGAGGCCAGTAATGAATCTATGGTATGTGGAAGATGGAGCTATGAAATTTAACTGATTTTTAAATCGATCGGCAATATCCCTAGTCAAGCGTATATGTGGGTCTTGATCAGGTCCAACTGGAACAACAGTTGGTTTTGGACCTCCGAATTCTTCTAATTGGGGGTGTAATATATCTGCCACTTGAATGAGAGGTGCCTGCATGTGGGCCATATTGGTAGAACCATTAAAACCATAAATAGCTTTCATTTCATTAAATGTGACTTTTTTGGATAAAACATATGCTAAATCATTCACTAACAAATTTTTGGACTGAAGATAAACATTGATATTGGATTTTTTAAAGTCAAGGCCCAGAGCAATATAATTGGTAATGTATTCGTTTATGGCCAGTTCTCTGGAGGCTTCAAAATCTACTCCACGGGCAGAGTAAGATTCCATATCTGCAATGGGGATGTAAATATCAGCTCCGTGATTTTCGTACCATATTATTTGATCAACAACCATCTTATGGCCAATGTGCATTTTTCCACTGGGCATCATTCCAGTTATTACGGCAAAATTTTCTTTATATCTTATTGCTTTGACTATTCTACCATAATCGCGCTGGCCAAATATGATTCCCCTACGCATTAGTAAATGGGGATCATTTAAATCATTTAGTAAATCTTTAAATGGTTTAATACCAAATTGTTGTACTAATTTCTCGTAATCAACGTTAGAAGAGCCCCAAGGGTCTATCAAATGAATCACCTTATTTAATTATAAAATTGACTTCAATAATTTATTTTTAAATTTATAATAATTTTATTATAATAATGTTTATTTAGTATATTTTTACTAATGGATTTAATTAGACCTTATTTTTTTTAAACTTATTTTTTAAAAGAAATATGTATCATGGGCGAACCCATTCTATATTATAATAAGTTATATCTCCTTCTTCATCCACCACGGCTAGCATAAGATTCTTATTGACTCCATGAGCCACCCTAACATAGCTGGAAAAGTCCATAACATTTAAATCATAGTTTTCGGATATTACTCTGACTAAAAAATCAGAATGGCCGTCTCCAGGAGATTTTCCTCTTTCATATAGCCTGAACTCTGACCCGTACTTGAAACCAGTTTTAACTATATATCCTCTGTTTCTAAGGTCTTTAAAAACCTTGTATTTGCTGTATAAACCCTTTTCTTTTAATAGGGATGTTAATTCATGTAAGGAATATTCTTTTTCTTCTTCAAAAATGGAAATTTTTCCCTTTTCTAATAAAAATACAGCTTCTATTAATGATAATTCAAGACGATCATTTTCCAACCTTCCAAAATGACTTTTTTGATTTATTTTCACGGAGGATGGATTAAATATAGTTACTACATCTTGAGATAATTCAGAACGCATTTATTCACCTTTAAAATATAATTAGATGATTATATATCATTATTAAACAAAAATGTCAAATTTAAGCATTTAAAATATTAAAATGGTTAGGATTATAAAACATTTATAAATTCAAAACATTTTATTTGATTTATAATCTAATTTATAATCTTTAATTTGTTTTAATTGTATATGTTGTTCATTTCTTTAAGATTTGCTTACTCTATTATAGCATGCCTTTTTTTAAGGTCTTGTTCTTTTTTACCTAGAAGTGCCATGAATTCGGCTATCAGGCCATCCAGAAACAAGTGAGTACTGTCTTCGAATAGAGTTCCCATAGGAGTTAGATCATCGTAATTACCTTTTAAAACATTGGAAGTGTAATGTTTCCATGGTTCCTTTGTTTTACTATCAATACTTATTACCACATTAAGTAACTTACTTAAAGTTGATTCTAGGTTAGCAGTTATTCCTATTACACTTGCACCCACATCTTTAGAAGTTTCAGCAGCTAAAGTAACGGTTTTTGTTTCTCCAGAACCAGATATGGCGATTAAACAGTCGCTATCTTTAATAGCAGGGGTGGTTACATCACCTACTACATACACGGTGAAACCGAGGTGCATTAAACGCATGGCAAACATTTTACCTACTAATTCAGAGCGACCAGTACCTACAATAAACACACAGTCTGAATTTATAATGGTTTCAATCATTTGAGAGACTTGTTCTTCCTCAATCTTGTTAATAACAGCCAGTGCATGTCTGGTAATTTCTTCAGTTGTTTTTTTTATGATTTCCATTTTTTCACTTGATTAGGATTTATTTAATGCTCAGAACTAATAAATAAATGGTTTATGTCTAAATATTCTATTTAAAGACCTGTAATTCTAATACCGGCTAATCTGGTTTTGTTTCTAATATTTAAATTTATTAAAAGAGGAGTAATTTTTTCTACAATACGGGCATTTTCCAGAGGCCCGCAATCAATAGATTTAACACCAGGTATTTTTTCAGCTAACTCCATTACAATGGTTTTAGATTCAGAATCGTCTCCAGATATTAGACAATCGCATTTTACATCTTCTTTAATATTGGTTAAACTGGCAGAACTCACATTGTTAAATGCTGAAACTACAATGGTGTTTTTATCCTTTAAAATTTCGGCAGTTCTCTCTGCCGCAGATCCTTCCCATAAATCTATGTATCTGGTGCTCTTACCACCCACGCATGTTTCTAGTGGCACGGTTGCATCAACCAGGATTTTTCCTTCTAAATAATCTTTTATACTATTAAGTGTAATTTTCTGAGCTTGTAGGGGAACGGTTAATATTACTATATCTCCCTGAGCAGCAGCGTCCTGATTGGTCATCCCCTGGATACAATCAAGTTCTTCACCCTTAAGCATATTATGAATGACGTTAACACTATTTTCAGCTTTTTTAATATCTCGGGATCCTAAAAGAACCTTTTCTCCTGATTTTGCAAATCTCAATGCCAGTCCAAATCCTTGATCCCCGGTTCCACCTATTATAGCCACTTTCATTTTTTCACCAATTTAAAAATAATGATATAAGAATAATTATCATATAATGATTTAATTTCATATTATAAAAATTAATATAATAATTGTTTGATAAGAATATCTAAATGAATTTTATTTAAAATTAACTATTAATATTTATCTTAAATTATTTTTAATTCAATAAATATTATTTTCAGCAGAAATTAAGCTTGTTATTTGATTATTTAAATCAAGATCCTTAATTTAGATTTTATTTTTCAAGAACCTTAGACTTTCTAAAACTTCTTCTCTATTTTTAACTTCTATAGTTAAAACACCATTATAATTTATTTTATTAAGATTTTCAACTAGATTATCAAAGTCAATAGTTCCCTTACCCAGTGCTTCGTGATTATCAAAAGATCCATCATTATCTGACAAGTGTATATGCCTTAAACGGTCAGATTTAACCATTTCTTCAGCTGAAAATCCAGTATTATGGGCGTGACCAACATCTAATGTCATGAATACTCCTAATTCTTCAACAAGATCATTAAGTTGGTTTATATCTTTAAATAAGTAACCTTCCATGTCAGGCATGTTTTCCACACACATTTTTATTCCTATTTCATCAGCATAATCAGCACATTCACGCAATGAGTTGAAATTGTTCTCTATAATTTTTTCTTGGAATATTCTGGCCAGAAATGGAACTTGACCGGGATGCACCACTACAATATTTGCATTTAATTTATGGGCCAAATTAATAGATTTTTTAACCTGTTCTATAGATGCCTTTCTAATGGATTCATTGGGAGATGCCAGATTCATATCTGATATGGGGCTATGTAATGTTGTTTTTATAGTGTAGGATTCAAATATTTCACTTTGAACTTCATTTAAAGGATATTCATTGATTATTTCACAGTAATCTACCTTTAAATCTTCTAAAAATGGTAAAATATCCTCCAATGGATTTGGATAAAGTGCAAGTGTGGAAACTCCAATTTTCATTTTAATCTCTCTAACTTTTAAAATTATTATAATACTATAATATATGTTATAATGGCACTAAATGCCATCAGTAATGTTTTATAAAAGGAATATCCGTATTTAATCAATAAAAAGAATTTTTTCATTGATCAAGTCTTATACGGGCACTGACCGGAATATTTCTTTTAAGGGCTTTAATTATAATATCTGCCAATTCAATATCTTTTTTAATTTTTATTGATCCTTTTTTACCGACAGTTGCTGTGAATAAATATTCTTCTTCTACAATGATCTCAAAAGAGGTTCCTATGGCATCTTTTCCAAAGTTAAGCACTACATAGTTTCCAGATAGTTCCACAGGTATTTCAATTTGGTCTTCCATAACTTCTTGAGATTCTACTTTTTGAGATTTTAAGGGTTCTATTCCAATTCCTATTCCTATTCTTTTTTCTAATTCGTCAATGTTTCTTCCTTTTTTACCAATAATTTTAGGAATATGTTTTTCTTCCACCCATACCGTGGCCCTTTTATCGGATTTGACTTCAACTCGGAATTTAGATCCTGGAACTCTCCTTTTAAATTCCCTTTCAATTTCTCTCTCAGCAATTTTTTGTACCGGACTTCTATCTTGTGAAACAGGTGCTGCGGCTGCTCCCACATCCATAACTATGGTCTGTTCACCATAGGTGTAAATCTCATTTACCAGTTCTCCGGTTCCAAAGTCCCTTATTTCTATTAAAGGTCGGGCCAAATCAGCTTCAGTCATTCCGGTAGGAACTTTTACTGTCATTTTTACGTCATAAATGGCCTTTACTTTTCCTTCGTCAATGAAAATTGTAGTGTCCACTACGGAAGGTATAACTCCCAGTTCAACTCGCCCGATAATTCTTTGTATGGCATCAATTGCTCTAGTAGCGTGTACTACTCCAATCATTCCCACACCCGCCAATCTCATGTCGGCAAATATACGGAAATCCTTGGATTTACGCAATTCATCGTATATAGTATAATCTGGCCTTACTAATAACAGAATATCTGCTGTTTTTTGCATGTCCTTTTCAATAGGAGCGTATTGGGTTATTTCATTTCCAACCTGCAAATCCCGGGGGGATTCCATGGTTTTTACAATGGATCGCAAGTCTTTGCTGTAAAAATCTGCTACTGCCTGAGCAAAAGTACTTTTACCAGCACCAGGAGCACCTGAAATTAATACTCCCTTTGCAGTATCTCTTAAACGTGCTATTAATTTATCTGGAAGCTTATAATCTGCCAGTGAAACTCGGGTTATGGGCCTAACTGCAGTTATCTCAAAACCGTCTGAAAATGGAGGCCTCGCAATGGAAATCCGGTATTCCCTAAATTGGACTACGGTAGCACCTTGCATTTCAATTTCAATGAAACTTTTAAAATCACTTTTAGCTCTTTCTACAATTTCACGAGCCATAGCATGAATCTCAGAGTGCCTTAAAGGCTTAGAACCAAGATTAACTAAATTTATATTTCCTGGAGTACCCTTTTTGGCCATAGGTACCACACCTTCTTTAAGGTGAATGGACATGGTGTTTTTATCGAAATATTTGCTTATTTCTAATTCTTCATAGGCCATTATCTCTTGCTTGATGTAGACAACGTCCAGGCCCTGTGCTTTACCTACTTCTGATTGTACCCGGTCACTGGTAACTAGAACTGCATCGTGTTCCCTAGCAGTGCCTCTAATCATGGCGTCGATTTCTCCGCCTCTAGAAAGGGAAATTTCTTCTAGGGTTGGCCTTCTTCCCACAAAAGTTAGAGATATGGTGGCTTTTTTACTGAGTTCCTGAAGATTTTTTAACTCTTCCAAGCCATTAAAACCAGTTTCTCTACCTCTATTCGCCTGGTATTCCAACTCAGATACAACTGCTTCTGGTACAATAACTTCACTGCCTCTAAATTCTTCTTCCTGCACGATATTGGTGATTCGGCCGTCAACGATAACGCTGGTATCTGGTACAATTCTCATTTACCTCTCCCCATAAATTTCTTTTGGCTCAAAAATTTTCTTCCCAATTTTTTCAAACTTTTCTGTATCATTTAATTTATCCAAATCATCTAAATCAATTTTTCTGTAAAAACATGAATAGTAACCTGTGTGACAGGCTCCACCTTCTTGTTTGACTTTTAAAAGGATGGCATCCTCGTCGCAATCAACCCTAACTTCTTCTACAAACTGGATATGGCCTGAACTTTCGCCTTTTAACCAGAGCTTATTACGCGATGTGCTCCAATAATGGGCTTTTTTAGTCTCTAAAGTTTTCTTTAACGCTTCTTTATTCATATAAGCAACCATAAGAACTTCTGAAGTTTTAAAATCTTGAGATATGGCAATGATCAAATTTTGACCATTAATATTGTGTTTAAAATTTAATGGAATAATAACTTCTCCTCAATTAACTTTTTATTTACAGTAACTATCAACAGTAACTATTTATTCTGAGTTAGAGTGTTTTTGAAATGTGTTCAACTATATTTTCTACTAGGATAAACTCTTGATTTCCGGTTTCCATGTCTTTAAGAGTTATATTTCCTTCTAAAAGATCCCTTTCTCCCACCAATATTACATATCTGGCTTTTAAGTGGTTGGCAAAGGAAAGAATTTTTTTGAATTTTCGTCGGCCCAAATCAACTTCAGTGGAAATACCTGCACTTCTGAGTTTTTGTGCAATTTCAAATGATTTTGATCTAGTTGCATCAGATATTGGTGCTACAAATACATCTGTAGCTCCATTAGTGGTAGAAACTTTTTCCTCAAACATAAGAGCATTCATTAAACGATCAAATCCAAAGGCAAACCCAGTTGACTCTATTTTTTCCCCGCCAAATGTTTCAATAATGTTGTAGGTTCCCCCACCACAAATTTGTTTCTGTGCTCCTAATTGTGGGACGTAAACTTCAAAAACCATTCCGGAGTAATAGTCTAAACCTCTGGCAATTCCTAAATTGATTACTACATTGTTATTTTCTTTATCTCCAATGTTATCAATTCCAAAATCATTTAATGTATTTAAAAGGGCTGAGAATTCTTCAAGGGCTTCTAAAACAAGTTTTTTATCAGAAATTTGTTCTCTGACTTTATCTAATACTTCTGAGCCGCCTTTCATATCAATAATCATTAAAAGGATACCAGTGGTCTTATCATCCATTTCTATTTTATGGAGATAATTTTGAAGACCATATTCGTCTCCTTTATCAATTAAAGCCATTATTTGATCTTGATCTGTTCCTTCTACCTGGGCCTCTTTTAATAGTCCCCTTAAAATTCCTAAATGGCCCACATGGATTTCATATCCTTCCAGGCCAAGTTCTTCTAATGATTGAGATGCCAGGGCAATGACTTCTGCATCAGCTTCCGGGGTTTTCCCTCCAATCATTTCGCAACCAAACTGCCAGAACTGACGATATCTTCCTTTTTGCGGCCTTTCGTATCGAAAACAGCTTCCATAATAATACATTTTAATGGGTTTTGGAGATTTTTGCATTTCATTCATGAAAACACGAGCTACAGGGGCTGTGATTTCAGGGCGAAGTGTCAGTTCCCTTTCACTTTTGTCTTTAAAGTTGTAAAGTTGATCTACAATTTCCTCTCCAGATTTCTTGGTAAAAAGTGATAAATCTTCAAATAAAGGAGTTTTTATCTCCTGATAAGCATAAGTTTCAAAAACCTTCTTTAAAGTAGATTCTACTTGTTTTCGTTGTTTCATTTCTTCAAAGAGGAAATCTCTTGTTCCTCGCGGTTTTGATAATTCCATTAAATTCTTCCTCCAGAGGATAAATTTGATAAGTTTATTAAATTTAATTATTTTATAATATTTTTTTTAATTTTATTCTTTTAATACAATAAACAATTTGAACTTAAAAGAATATAATGATTTAGCTGTTTAATGGGATATAAATTTCTGTAGGAAAATATTTAGCAATAAATAATGGCTTTAATAGATTAATATAGTCTGGAATTAGGGATATTGTACCCAAACTTCACAATCATCCTTAAAATAAACTTATTATTAATTTATTGAATAGAATATTAATTAATTTAAATGAATAATCAGTATTTGATTACTCATAATATTTTAAATATTCTTTTAACATTTTAGGAAATGAATTAGCATTTAAAAATCTAAGTCCCAATCTTTCGGCCCAGACCCTAATTCCATCATCAGCAGCCACTACACCAGCACCTAATTCCTTAGCTAGAAGCAGTACATCAAGATCGGGGGCACTGTCCAGAGTTCCTTTTCTAAGTGCAGCCCGGTATTTTTTTCGGAAGTCTTTTATGGCTTTTCCAATGATTTCCATTTCTATTTTGTTCTTTTCTTCCCCACGAGAGGTCATTACCATGGATTCCATTGCTGCTTCCCATATTGCTGTTTCAGAAGTTTTCATTCCTTTATTCATCCTCTCTCTCATGTCCTGTACATATTCAAAGAAAATTTCTGAGGGAATCTGAGTATCATATCTATTAGGAGTTTTTTTAACAATCCATGTTTCGGCCTTTACCATCACTTCTTCAGGACATTCATAGCGGGCCATGTAATCTGAAAACTCTTTATAAGTTACTGGGGGCATGTGGCAACTGATATTGAGTTTTATTCTGGACCTGGCCAGTAAATCTAGCATTACATCAACTGATTTTGTCAAATCACCATTTCCCATGTCATCTCTTAATACATTATCTGTAAAAGCAGTTGTATCCAGAACAAATCTCTGTTTTGCAAGCAAAATTTCACACTCCCCTAAAGTTCCCCTAAAACATATTAATTTTTATAATCTGGTCTAGATCAAATAGGTGCATTGACTCTAACTAAACCAAAATATCCATATGGGATTAGTTTATAATCAATATTTACTAAGATTAACTCAATTAGTATTTGATTTCAAATTTATTTAAGTTCTAACACTAATTTTATCTAAAAATAGATTAATATAATTAATGGTACTCTAATTAATGATGGGACTTTTAAAATATGGGTTAATAAATATTTTTATACAATTATTTTAGAAAATCAACTAAAATAGACAGATTAAGTAGAATAATTATAAAAATTATAAACTAATATTAATTATAATTAATTAGGGGATTAATCTGATAATTAGTTAATTATAATTAAATCTAGGACTAATTGGAGAATGGGAAGATATGATAACTGGAAAAACTAATATTGTGGGTTTAATTGGCGATCCTGTAGAACACAGCATGTCCCCACCAATGCATAATGCCGCTTTTGAATATTTGGGACTGGATTTTGCTTATGTTCCCTTCAATGTTAAAACTACTGCGCTAGGTGAAGCTATTAAATGCGCTAGTGCTCTGGGAATCAAAGGCCTCAATGTAACCATTCCTCATAAAACCAATGTCCTGGAATTTTTAGATGTGGTAGATAATCCTGCAGAACTAATTGGAGCAGTCAATACTATTAAATTTGTCAATGGTAAGATTATTGGGTATAATACTGATGGTATTGGTGCTGTAAGGGCATTGGAAGAAGTTGTTCAGGTGAAAAATAAAAAAGTGGTTTTGGCGGGAGCTGGTGGAGCGGCCCGGGCAGTGACTTTCCAATTAATTCTTTCAGGAATTGAAAGCATTACTATAATTAATAGAACTCTTGAAAAAGCTTTAAAATTAAAAAATGAAATTGAATCTAAGATTGATTCAAATATATTCTATGGTAATTTAGAAATTTTAGAAAAAGAAATTTCAAAGGCAGATATATTAATTAACACCACACCCATTGGTATGTATCCACATACTAATGATAAACCTCTGGCCAATGCAAGTATGATGCATTCTGATCTGGTGGTTAATGACCTGGTTTATAATCCTATGGAAACTGTTCTTTTAAAGGAAGCTGAAAAGGCAGGGGCTAAAAGTGTTTCTGGATTAAAGATGTTACTTTATCAAGGCGCAGAGGCATTTAAAATATGGACTGGCCAAGAACCCCCAGTAGATATTATGGAAAAAACATTACTTGCTTTATTATAATTATTATTTCAAAAAATCATTTTTAAAGATTTATTATAGTTTTAAAGTCATAAATACATCTGCATCCGAATCATATCTTTACATTGGATACCATTTTCATATATTTCTTCTTTATAGTGGTGTTTGATAAAAAAATCAGAGTCTACCCCTACAATCCGAAAACCACATTTTTGGTATAAAGCTATTTGATTTATTCCACAATTTCCAGTTCCAATTTCGATGATTCGGGTTTCCACTTTCATGGCCATAGATATAACATAATTTATTAGTTGTTTACCAATTCCTTTTTTCTGAAATTCTTCTCTAACGGCAATGTTTACAATTTCCAAAGTCTTTGGTCTGGTGGGCATTATAACAATTATCCCTACCACATTGCCACTTTTTTTCGCCACATATAGTTGGCTACGGCCAAGATAATCATTTAACATCTCTTTAGAAGAATCTCCTAATAATAACAACTCATAAATGTTATTATCTATTTCTTCAATCTCAATCTCTTCAATCTGAATTTTAAGTGTCATTGAATAATCCTTTTTATTATTTTTATTATTATATAAAATTCTAATTTTTTAAAAAACTGATGATACTGATAAAAAAAGTTAATTTTAAGTTTAATTATAATTATGACTTATTTTTTATTTTAATTTCTTTTATGGCCTTTTCAAGTGCAATCTCAAATCCATGAGATTCTCCATTTGAATTTTCGAGGGCTTCTTGAAGATAAGGAAGTGCTTCTTCGTCACCTATTGTTCCCAGGGCATTGGTAGCATTTACTCGGACAAAATAACTCTCATCATTTAATGAATTAACCAGTGCTTTCACGGCCACATTATCTCCAATTTTACCCAGAGAAGTTACGGTACAGGCCCTTAATAAATAATCTTCCTCTCCTAAAATTTCAGTTAATGGTATGACTGCTTTTGCATCCCCTAAACTGCCCAAGGCATCTACCACTTCACATTTAACATTCAAAGTACCGTCTTTTAAGGCTTCAATTATAGGTTCAACGGCTCTTTTATCTCCAATTGCGCCCAGAGCCAAGGCCGCTGTTTCTCTAACATGCCAGTAACTATCTTTCAACATTCCAATAATTGGATCAAGTGCCTTTTTATTTCCAATTCGGCCCAGTGAAAGAGTAGCTGCCTTACGAACAGGCCAGTAATCATCATTTAAACAGTTGATTAAGGAATCAACAGATTCTTCGGATTTAACATCTCCTAGAATATATGCTGCCTTTTCTCTGATTCGATTATCTTCATCCAGTGCTTTTATGAGGCCACTAACATCTTTTTCGTCCCTCATTTTTTCCAGATCTTCTATGGAAATCATGGTATTTTCTCTTATAGCTTATTTAATTAATTATTATTTAATTTTCAATAATAAAGTTTTTCTGTTTATTTTTAAGGCCAATACATTGCTTTTAAACAAATGTGTTGATTCATGTCTTTATGGAACTATGAAAATTAATTTTTAGTAAAATACAAAGTAAATATGATATAGATCATAGTTATTGAAAATAATTTTCAACTAAAGCATATAATTAATAAGTCCCTAAACAAATTAAAATAAGAATAAAATTATTTAAAAATAAGTTTTTTATAAATAAATATAATAAAATTGATTAGTACTATAAAATATATTATAACTCTAAATCTTATTTAATAGATTAATACTCTTTTTAATGAGTTATTAACTAATAAATTGTTGAATTGATGTATATTAAATTAATTGACATATATTAAAATTATTAACGGTGATTTCATGAGTGGACCATGGGTAGAAAAATATAGGCCAGGCAATCTGGATGAAATTGTAGGTCAAGAACATATTGTTGACAGGCTTAAAAGATATGTAGAAGAAAAAAGCATGCCTAATCTCATGTTTACTGGACCTGCAGGTGTGGGAAAGACAACCACTTCATTGGCACTAGCAAAATCAGTTTTAGGAGAATACTGGAGACAGAATTTTTTAGAACTCAATGCATCTGATGCCAGGGGAATTGACACAGTAAGGACCCATATTAAACATTTCTGTCGATTAAAACCAGTGGGAGCCCCTTTCAGGATAATTTTCCTGGATGAAGTGGACAATATGACTAAAGACGCCCAACACGCTCTTAGGCGAGAAATGGAGATGTACACCAAGACCGCTTCATTTATATTGTCATGTAATTATTCTTCTAAGATAATTGATCCGATACAGTCCCGTTGCGCTATTTTCCGCTTTGCACCGGTGAAAGGCCATCATATAATTAAACGTCTGGAATACATTGCCACCCAGGAAAATTTAGAATATGATCTCCAAGCCATTGAAACCATAGTCTATTTTGCAGAAGGGGATGTGCGTAAGGCTATAAATATTTTACAATCTTCAGCTTCTATAGATGAAAAAATAACTGAAGAAAGTATCTATGATGTGGTATCTAAGGCCCGACCAAAAGACGTTCGTAAAATGGTCACCGTAGCTTTAAATGGAGATTTCATGGGTGCCCGGGATACATTAAGGGAAATCATGGTTTTACAGGGAACTAGTGGCGAAGATATGGTAAATCAGATTTATCAGGACGTTTCTAGAATGGCTATGGACGATACCATTGACAAGGAAGTTTATATATACTTAATTGAAGCCATTGGAGAAACTGATTTTAGAATCAGAGAGGGAGCTAATCCACGTATACAATTGGAAGCTCTTTTGACTAAATTTTTAGCCAAATCAAAGGTTTAAGACTCAATTATTTAAATTAATAAAAATTTGAAATTTTAAAAACTTGGAATTAAAATTTTAATATAATTTTAAAGAATTATATTAAATATATGCTCTCAAGAGGACAGATTAAATGATATGGACGGAAAAATATCGACCTCAAAGTTTTGATCAAGTTATTGGCAATGCCAAGGCCAAAAAAGAGATTAAGGAATGGGTTGATGGCTGGCATAAAGGCGAACCACAGCAATGCTTGCTTCTAGTTGGTCCGCCAGGCACAGGAAAAACCACCATGGCCCATGTAATAGCCAATGAATTTTCAGATTCAGTGGAACTCAATGCCAGTGACAAGCGTTCCTATGATATTATAATGAATACTGTGGGTGAAGCTTCTGCCACCAGGTC
>DAWK01000050.1 GCA_002509745.1 Methanobacteriaceae archaeon UBA349
TTAAAGTTGATAAAAAGGCCTATGGACCAATACCAGTCATTGTAGGTGGAGGACACTTACTAAAAGGCCTTGATGAATCTGTAGCAGGAATGGAAGAAGGAGACAAGAAAACAGTCGAACTTCCTCCTGAACAAGCTTTTGGTGAGCGAGATGCTAAATTAATTCAGCTAGTTCCTATGAAGGAATTCAAAAAGCAAGGTGTTAATCCCTATGTGGGTATGACTCTCACTGTGGAAAACCACAATGGGCGAGTAATAAACATTTCTGGTGGCCGAGTACGAGTGGATTTCAACCACGAATTGGCCGGCAAAACTTTAGAATATGATGTGGAAGTTATAGAAGTCACCACTGATGATTTGGAAAAAGTCAAAAGTATGATCAAACTCCACTACCCTAACACAAATCTAGATGTTTCCAAAACTGAAATTACCTTTGAAGATGGAAAAGTTATTATTTCCATGGATGAAGTGGCCAAATTCGATAATCAGCCTTACATGGACATTACCTTTGCCCGATTTAGAATTTCCCGAGATATCTGGGAAAACATTGAAGGTGTAGAAAAAGTAGAGTTCACTGACGTCTTTGAAAAGAAAGAAGCAGAAGCTGCTGAAGAAGTAGCCGAAGAAGTAGCCGAAGAAGTGGCTGAAGAAGTCATCGAAGAAGTAGCTGAAGAAATTCCAGAAGTCTTAGATGCTTCTGAAGTGAAAGAAGAGAAAGAAGAATAATTTCTCTACTTATTATTTTTTAATTTTTATTTTACTAATTTAATTATAATTAATTTTTCAAGTCAATCAACAATTAAACTATATTCTACGCGTCTATTTTTTTAGCTATTTAAAATAAGTTTAACCAGAAATTGTCCAGCTATTACTATTAAACAAGCAATACTCATTCCTAAAAGAAAACCAGTAATTAGTCTCAACTTATTATTACTTTCTCTCCACCCTACAAATTGTGTAATTCCATCTAATAATGCAGGAAGGCCTAAAACTAATATAACTACTAAAGATGGACTTATAATCACCCAGTGAAAAATAGGTAATGTAAAAATTCCTATCAATGTCCCAGTGCATCTTGCACATAATGGCAGTGGTTTATTTTTAAAATAAATAGTTCTATCAGGAATTCCATGGCACAATGGAACAGAATATATTTTTAAAGGCCCAGAATCTCTTCCAAAATCTCTTTGATCTTTTCCAGACATTTTAACACTCAAAAAATTAAGAATTTATTTTTAAAGATATATTAAAAAATTATAATAAAATATTTTAAAATAAAATGCATGTTTAATTAAAATCCTAAAGAGTTAATAACCCCTCGAGGGTTGCTTAAAATCTGATTAATTAGACTATTAACATCACCATATTGTGGTGCAAGATAAATTACATATGCTGCATATAAAATAACTCCTACAATTATCAGAGCTACTAAGAAGGCCACACAGAACAATAAAAATGTATTGCTTTTTTTAGGTACTTCTTCTTTTCTTGGCTGGGGCATTCCTCGAGTATATTTTCGTTCATATGGTTCGCTTTCAGTTTCGGGTTCAGGATATGGTTCTCGTTCCATATATGTTTCTTTAATTGGTTGTTCTGATTTTTCGTCTTGTTTCTGCTTTCCTTCAACCAGTTCATCAGCACATTCCTGACAGTAGTTTTTACCAGCCAATTTTAGACGACATTCCCCACAAATGACTTTACCACAACTTACACATGCGGCTACACCTTCTCTATCCGGATGATTTTCACAGTTCATTTTTTCACCTGATGAATTTGAAATCTTAAAATTTTATTTTTAGGAATTAATTGAACCTTTCATGGATCTAATTTAGTTTTTTTTTAGAGATCATGTCAGTCTAAAATATTTTAAATTTTTTATCATTAAATAATGAATTTAAGATATTAAATGTGGTAAATATGAAAAAATATGGAATTTAAGGCCAGGTAACCATCTTAGGAACCTTAACCATTTCCACTTTTTCTCTAACCAGTTCTGGCCATTGTGTGGTGTCAAATCCTTTCTGAGCCAGGAATCCAAAGACCCAGCGGGATAGTCCAATACCAGTACATCCAGTCCATATTCTTTGATTTCGAGCTTCTTTAATAGAAAATCCTTCTATAAAGTGCGTTCCATGGACATTGGCAGAAACCACAGCCACTCCTTTATCTTGACCAGGTAAACTTAACCTCATTTCGTATTTAGGCACGTCTGGGAATTCTATTCCTCTTTCTTCCACTTTACGACCTTCTAAATAAAATGGGTCGTCTCCGATTTCGGTGTACCATTCCAGTTCCATTTCATCGGCTATTTGATGGGATAATTCTAGGGTTTTATCTCTTATTTCATTGGTCTGCTCGGGAGTTCCTAACCATACTAGTTCAGTTCGCTGGAACTCATGTACTCTATCCAGGCCTTTTGCGCCACCTGCTTCCCACCGGTAGGTCCATCCACTTTTATCATATGCTTTAATAGGCAAATCTTCTTCATTAACCACTTCATGACTTAAGAATTCGTAAAATGGTTCGCATTGGGCCGGGGCAATTACATAACCTGGATCTTTAAGCCCTTCTTTTAATAAGTCAATAGGAACTTCTTTGTTGATGATTAATTCATTTTTAAACTTTTCAAAAGTTGCTGGGTCTCTTTTAGGTGCACTGCAATAATACATTCCTTCAGGAAGCCCTTCTAGATATCTCATTTTGTGCATTATTGGAATAGGAATCAGTTTGGGAAACAAATATTCCTCAAAGCCTAATGGAATTACAATGTTTTCCAGCAAAATTTCTTCCAAAGCTCGCTGCAAAGCTACCATTGGTGGTGCATAGAGCCATTGNNTCCCCTTCAAAAAGAGGAGTTCTTTTTTCACTGCGGGCTATTATTTTACCGGGGGTGACTTTAGTGACCTGTCTGGTAAGAATATCCGTAGGTTTTTCTTCATCGGCTGCTTCTTGGGAGCTTTTTTCATCATCTGATTTTTCAGTACCAGTTTCTGGTGCAGTAACATATTTTAAAATTCTATTAACGATGTGCTTCCTTAAATCGGCCTCTTCCATATCGTGCACTTCTACAATCACTTCGCCGTCATTTATTTCAAAATCGGTAATTTGAGGTAATTTCTTGGCTAGATCAAAATCCACATCATATTTGTCCTTTCCAGTAGGAATAATAGTTTTATATTTAGGCACAAAGATTTTTCGTATTCCCATGTGATATTTTTGCCCTAATAGTTGGGTTAATGGTTTTTTCATTCGTAAAATGGCATCGTGGGCCCTTACGCGATGGCCAGATTCTATGGTGACTTTTAAGATACTGCCATCTATTTCCCAATTGGTAATTTGAGCTCCTTCTTCTTCTTTACCTTCTGGAACTCCTTTTAGAAGTAATTCGCTGTTAGCGTCCTTAATAAAGTTTTTTATATCTTCTTCAGCTTCTATAATATCTTTGCTGAATGTTATTTCTCCATGGAGTATGAATTTCATTATTTTCACCTTTAATTCTGATTTGGATTATTTTCCTTATTTGATAATTTTCAATATACATTTATTAAATTCAAACAATATAGCTAAATTTACTAAATTAAATTGCTTAATTAACTGTAATAGCTAATTAGTCACTAAAATCGCTTGTTAAATTTTCACGACCCTTTTAAATTTTCTAAGATTTTTTCTACCGTCATTTCGCAGAATATGAGGTCGTCTGCTGTAGCTAAGAATGTATTAAGTGAATTTCCTTTTATCTTAAATTTTACTTCAGAGCCTTCAATTTCTGATTCCAAGTAATTTTTGTTTTCTGGATCCAGAGACTTTAAGGAAATTTCAGCCTGCTCTTTATTTTCATATTTCATTACTATTTGGGCCTTAATAAGCATGATATCATCTTTAATTGATGTTATTCTAATTTCTAATTTCAGAAGTATTGATTGATTATAATTATTGATTTATAATTTTGAATAATTAATTATTTAATCGATTCCATTTAATCCATACCCGAGATATTTAATATTTTTTTTCCAATTTCTTCAATCGATTTTAAGGCATCTGAATCTGGGTATTGATTAAGGGGCTTGCCTTCCATGTCGGCATTGATCACAGATGAATCGCGTGGAATGCTTCCTAACATATCAACATCCAGCTCTATTAATTTTTTCTCGACGAATTCTTCTTCTTCCACACTCGAAACTTTATTAATTACAGCCACTATATTCTGTACTCCAATGTCTCCGGCCAGTTTTTTTATTCTTTGAGCAGTTTCCAGGGATTTTAAACCGGGCTCAACTACCACGATCATCATATCCACGGATTCAGCAGTTTTACGTCCTAAATGTTCTATTCCCGCTTCCATATCTAGAATAACTATTTCGTCTTTTTTTAGTATCATATGCCTTAAGAGAGCCTTCAAAAGGACAGAAGCAGGACAGACACACCCATCTCCACCTTTATCTACGGTCCCCATGACCAGAATTTTCAAGTTTCCATCTGGGCCATAGTCCAAGGATAGTGTTTCTGGAAGATCGCTAATTTTAGGATTCATTTTGAATACTTCTCCAAAGGAAGATCCAGGTTCTGCTCCAGTCCTATCCTTTATTAAATCCCTCATTTCAGATATAGGTGTGATTTTATCGTGTATTCCAAGGCTCGATGCTAGATTCATGTCTGGATCGGCATCTATAGCGAATACTTTGTACTTTTTGGAGAAAATACATGACAATGTACTGGAAAGAGTTGTTTTACCTACTCCTCCTTTTCCGGTTACAGCGATTTTCATTTTAACACCTTATTATAATATTTAAATGGATTTTAATTATTTTTAATTCTAATTTTGCTTTCAATAAAATTTTCCACATAAAAATTTCAAATAATAAATACTTTATTAAATATTAAATTAATTAGTAGATAATTATTTAGTATATATTAAAAATAATCTTTATAATAATATGGACTATTTATGTTAAAAAATAATATTAAAGATATATTTAAAATTGAAGATATATTAAAGATAATAATATGAATGAATTGAGATGAATTTTAATAATGATTTTAATTAATAATTAATTTATTAAGAAAATTAATTTTATTTAGAATAATACTGATAAAAAGTTATTTGAAAATATTTCATATTTAATTATAATTTATATCAATTACATTTTTGACGGTAACGTTTATTAATGGTTATCAAGAAATTGAACTTAACTTAATCTAAGTTATCATTTCAGTTATCATTCTCAATTTTCAATGTTTAATTGATAGAAATTTTTATGGGAGGATTATTTATGGTTCGAGCATACACAAGAAGAGATTACATTAGAAAAATCCCAGGGTCAAGGATAGTTCAATATGATATGGGTAACTTATCAGCGGAATTTCCTATATCTGTGAGTTTAGCAGTGAAGGCCCCTACCCAAATTCAACACAACGCTTTAGAAGCATCCAGGATTGCTTCCAACAGATTTATGCAGAGAAAAGCTGGTAGAATGGGTTACCACCTGAAAATACGAGTTTATCCGCACCACATTGTCAGGGAAAACCCTATGGCCACTGGGGCCGGTGCTGACCGGGTACAAGATGGTATGAGAAAAGCTTTTGGTAAAGCAGTAAGTTCTGTAGCCATAGTGAAGAAAAATCAGAAGATACTCACTATTCAAACCAACAAGAAAAACTTTTTAGATGCCAAAGAGGCCCTTAGAAGAGCAGCTATGAAATTCCCAGTTTCCTGTAGAGTAGTTGTTGACAAGGGAGAAGAACTAGTCAAATAGATAATTATATTTAAATTGGTTTATTTAACCAATTTAACCTTTTAATCTTTTAAAATATATTTAATTTAAGTTTTAGACTACATTTGCGCGATCTGATTCGTAATTTATCTAAATATCTATGGATAAATAAAATTAGTTAATATCTGTAATTAATTAATGGATTTGATTAATCACAATTATTTTTGAACAATAATGAGGTTTTAAGGGGATAAAACATGTATGTGGCATTTTTTGAGGATTTAAACAAGGAAGATGTGGATATTGCTGGTGGAAAGGGAGCTAATTTAGGAGAATTAACTCAAGCTGGAATCCCAGTTCCTCCGGGATTTGTGGTAACATCCGAAACCTATGATAAATTTATGAGAGAAACAGGGATTTATGGTGAAGTAATGGGCTTTTTAGACTCTCTGGATGTTAATAACAATAAAAAACTCCAGGAAGCCGCTAAAAATATTAAAAAAATCATTATTGAAACCGAAGTTCCTGAAGACATTAAAACGTTGATTATAGAAGCTTACAATGCACTTTGCCAACGTATTGGTACTGAAAATGTTTTTGTGGCCATTCGTTCATCTGCCACAGCAGAAGATTTACCTGAAGCCTCTTTCGCAGGACAGCAAGATACTTTTCTTAATATTAAAGGCCCACAAGATGTCTTAGAATATGTGCAAAAATGTTGGGCATCTCTTTTTGAAGCAAGAGCAATTTTCTACAGAGAAGAAAATAATTTTGATCACTCCAAGGTATATATTGCAGTAGTAGTTCAAGAAATGGTGGAAGCTGAAAAAGCAGGTGTAATGTTCACGGTACATCCTTCTACTGGTGAAGAAAAGATTCTTATTGAAGGTTCTTGGGGATTAGGTGAAGCTGTAGTTTCTGGAACTGTTACTCCTGACACTTACTGGGTGGACAAAGCTACCGGTGAAATTCTGGAAGTTACCATCAGTGAGAAAAATGTAATGTTCAAAAAAGACCCTAAGGCTGGAAAGACCATTAAAACAGAAGTTCCCACTGATTTGAAAAACAAGCGGGTTTTAAATGAAGATGAACTGGAAACTCTAACTGAAATGGGTAAAAGGATACACGACCACTATGAATTCCCACAAGATACTGAATGGGCTTTTAAAGATGGTGAACTATTCATGCTCCAGTCCAGACCAGTTACTACTTTAGGTGGAAACCATAGCGAATCTCAAGATGCAGAAGAAAGAGAGAGAATAGTAATAACTAAGGGATTAGGCGCCAGTCCGGGTATGGCTTCTGGTGCGGTAAAAATAGTTAATGATATTGATGAGCTGGACAAAATTCATGAAGGTGACGTTCTGGTTACTGTTATGACCACTCCGGACATGGTTCCGGCCATGAAACGTGCCAGTGGGATTATCACCGATGAGGGTGGAGTAACCTGTCACGCTGCTATTGTTTCCAGGGAATTGGGAATACCTTGTGTGGTAGGGACATCGGATGCTTCTAAAACCCTTGATGAAAATCAATTAGTTACTCTGGATGGTAAAAAGGGAATTATTTACGAAGGAATACTCAAAGTTTCTGAGAAAAAAGTGGAAGATACACAAACATTTGCTGAAGCACCAGTATTAACTGTCACTGAGGTAAAAGTCAATGTAAGTATGGTTGAAGCGGCTCAAAAGGCAGCAGCTACAGGAGCAGACGGTGTGGGCTTACTGCGAACAGAACACATGATGTTAACCTCTGGAGTCCACCCTAAAAAGTTCATTACAGATGGAAGAGAAGATGATTTGGTAAAAATACTGGTAGAAAATATTCTAAAAGTAGCTGATGCATTTTATCCTCGACCAGTATGGTACCGAACTCTGGATGCCCCAACAGATGAATTTAAAACATTAGATGGTGGCCAAGATGAACCTTATGAACACAACCCTATGCTGGGCTGGAGAGGAATCAGAAGGGAACTGGACGAACCAGAAATCTTAAAAGCTGAATTCAATGCCATTAAAAAACTTCACGAACAGGGCTACACCAATATTGGTATTATGGTACCTTTAGTACAGCACCCTGACGAGCTTAAAAAGGCCAAGCAAATTGCCGAGGAAGTTGGATTGAAACCTCATAAGGATATAGAGTTTGGAATCATGGTAGAAACTCCTGCAGCAGCTCTTATAATTGAAGACTTCATTGATGTGGGACTTGACTTTGTAAGCTTTGGAACTAATGATTTAACCCAATACACTCTGGCCATTGACAGAAACAATGAGCACGTAGCAGGCTTATACACTGAAGGACACCCTGCAGTTTTAAAACTCATTGAAAGAGTTATTAAGAAATGTAATGCCGCTGGAGTCAAAACCAGTATTTGTGGCCAGGCTGGAAGTATGCCTAAAATTGTAGAAAAACTGGTAGAGCTTGGAATTGACAGTGTATCTGCAAATACGGATGCTGTAGCTGACGTCAGAAGGACTGTGGCCCGTGGAGAGCAAAAATTACTTTTAAGGGCTGCTAGGAAGATGGTTACGGAATAAACTTTTCATTGTTTATCTTTAACTAATTTTTAATTTTTTTAATATTTTTCTAATTAATTTATTCTAGGTGTCATTAAAATGGATAAAACAGGACTCAGCAAGTGCCAGGTCTTTGAAACGCTTCAGGAGTTCAAGAAAAAGGATCTAAAGTATTCTTCCGGCAAAATATTAGGTTCCATGTGCACCTGTGCGCATCCTATTGCTAAGGAAGTATATTGTGATTTTTTAGAATCTAATTTGGGAGATCCTGGCCTTTTTAAAGGTACTAAAGCACTGGAAAATGAAGTAATTTCTATGCTAGGTGAACTTTTAGGCAAAAAAGATGTTTATGGGCATGTAATTACTGGTGGCACGGAAGCTAATCTCATGGCCATGCGAGCAGCCAGGAATATGGTCCAAAATACTATGGGTGAAGAATTAAATGGAACTCTCGAGATTGTGGTTCCTAAATCTGCTCATTTTTCTTTTAAAAAGGCTGCCGATATCTTGGGTTTAAAATTAAAAGAAGTTGAATTGACTGACGAATATCGCATGGATTTGAATTGTTTTCAGGAAAATCTCTCCAAAAATACTATTGCGGTAGTTGGTGTGGCTGGAACCACGGAACTAGGCAAAATTGACCCTATATCTGAACTTTCCAAAATTTGTTTGGATTCTAATATTTATCTACATGTTGATGCGGCCTTTGGAGGCTTTTTAATACCATTTTTAAAGGAAATTGGGTATAAACTTCCTGATTTTGATTTTTCCCTAGAAGGTGTCTCTTCCATTACTATTGATCCTCATAAGATGGGTTTGGCACCTATTCCATCAGGATGTATATTGTTCAGGGAAAAAGAGTATCTAGATGTCATGAACATTGATACTCCATACCTAACTGAAAAACAGCAGTCCACTATTGCCGGTACCAGAACCGGTGCTTCTTCAGCGGCTACTTGGGCTATAATGAAGTATATGGGTAGGGAAGGATATGTGAAACTTGCTGTTCAAGCTATGGAAACAACAGACTTTTTAGCTAGGAATCTGGTCAAAGCAGGATTTGAACTGGTCAGTTCACCGGAATTGAATATAGTTGCATTTAATTCTAAGCAAATGCCCGCTCATGAGCTGGCTGAAAAACTTGAAGCTCAAGGATGGGCTGTCTCTGTTTCATCATGCCCTCCGGCCATAAGGGTAGTACTAATGCCTCATATAAAACTGGAACATATAGTTGAATTAATGGATACTCTTGAAAATATTTAAAATAGCTATAATTAAATTACTTTAATTCAAAAAGGCTGGTTTTAATTATTCTTAAAATTCATTATAATTAATTTATATTGCTAGCTGAAATTAGATTAATATAGATTAAATAGAATTTACTAGGAGAATATTTGTTTTTTAATAAATTTTTCAGTTAAAATAAATTTTATAGCTCATGAGGTTTTAAAATGAAAAAAATTACTATTCCCACCACTAAAGAAATAATTGATTCTCTAGAAGTTGGCGATCAGATTCTTTTAAGTGGAAAAATGCTTACGGGAAGAGATGCTGCTTTACCCAGACTGGTTAAATCAATTAAAAATGGCGAAAAATTAATTGATATTCAAGGAGCCGCCCTAATGCATACGGCAGTTAGTGATGCTGGAATCGCCCCAACTACTAGTAACAAGGAAGAAATCGAGGGAAACATGCCCTATCTAGCCAAAGCAGGCCTTCTTATTCATATAGGGAAAGGAAATCTAAGCGAAGATACAGTAAAATCTTTAGGTGATGCTGGGGCAATATTTGTAGTAACTCCTCCCGTAGCAGCACTTTTAACTAGTAAAGTAAAGTCAAAAAAAGTGGCAGCCTTTAAAGAAGAAGGAATGGAGGCCATATTTGAACTGGAAGTTGAAGAAATTCCAGGAATTGTGGCTGTGGCCCATGGAAAGTCTATTTATTGATAAAATACTTATGGATAATATCTAAAACTATTTAGATGGCTTGCCAAAGGCTATATCTCCGGCATCTCCCAGGCCAGGTACAATATATCCATCATCATTCAATTCTTTCTCCACAGAACAGGTATAAATTTCCAGTTCTGGATGATTTTCCATTATTTTTTCTAATCCTGGTTCCGAGCTTATTACAGTAAATAGAACCATTCTTTTTGGATTTCCAAACCTTTCAAGTTTTTTAAGTATTAATCCCATAGTATTTCCGGTGGCTAGCATGGGATCGGCCACAATCACGATTTTATCATTTAAATCTGGTATTTTAAGATAATCCATGCATACTTCAAAGGGAGGTTCATCACGCCTCCAGGCCCCAATCACTCCGTACTGTGCTTCTGGAAAAACCCGCAATATACCATTGGTTAGAGGTAGAGAAGCTCTTAATATGGTGATGATAATGATATCATTTCTGGATTTTATTTTTATTCCTTGGGCCTGGCCCAAGGGAGTTTCCACTTTGATATTTTCTTTTTCTAATGTGTTAGCAAATTCATAGGCCATCAACCGGCCAATTTCAATAATTCCTTTCCTGAAATGGGCCGAATTAATTCCTTTTTTTCTTATTTTGGTTAATTTTTCCTGAACTAATAGATGATCAATTATTTTTAACATTTAAATCCCCAGATATGAGTTAAATAATCGCTAATAAATTTTCCTCAATCAATTCATACTTATCTTATTCAATATAGAATAATTATATGAAATAACTAAACTAAAAATATTACTAAGATTTGGGCTTTTAATTAAAATAAATTCAATTTACTTAATTTAATTTTATTATATATTAAAACTATTATATTATCTTAAAATTATATTTGGGGGAAAAAGGGGTTTTAAATTGAATAAAAAATTAATTATTGGGATTATAATTATTTTAATAGTTTTGATTTTAGTAGTATTTGCCACGTGGCCTCAAACCGCAAATCAAAAAGGATTTCAATCAGAAGTAGTTCTGGAAAATCTTAATACTCCTTGGGCCATTGACTTCCTGCCTAATGGAACAATGATATTCACCGAACGGAATGGAAAAATCAGTACTTGGGATGGAAAATCGCTTAGATTAGTGGGAAATATCTTGGTTAAGGCTGAAGGAGAATCAGGACTTTTAGGATTGGCAGTAGATCCAGAATTTTCTAAAAACAAATATGTCTATGTTTATTATACAGATAATGACTCTAATAGTATTTCTCGATTCAATTTAAATCAAAAACTGGAAAATGAAACGGTTTTGTTAGATAACATCCCCAGTGCATCAACTCACGATGCAGGCCGACTTAAATTCGGGCCAGACGGTAAATTATATGCTACTACTGGTGATGCATCTCAAAGGAATCTGGCCCAGGATGTAAATTCTCTGGCCGGTAAAATTCTCCGTTTGAATAAAAATGGGTCTGTACCAACTGATAATCCATTTAAAAATTATGTATGGTCCTACGGCCACCGGGATCCTCAGGGAATAACCTGGAGTGACAATGGAACCATGTATTCATCAGAACACGGCCAGACCATGAATGATGAGATTAATATAATTGTCAAGGGTGGTAATTATGGCTGGCCATTAGAACAAGGAGATAATTTAACGGGTAAATATAAAAATCCACTTATTTTCTACACAAACTTTACTTTAGCCCCGTCTGGAATGGCCTTTTTTCAGGGAGATTTGTATGTGGCTGGACTTAGAGGTAATCAACTCCGACAGATTGTTCTGGATGAAAGTGGCCAGAAAGTGCTTAGTGAAGCAGAATTATTTACTAATTTGGGCCGAATAAGGGATGTGATGGCTCATGATGGTTATTTGTATATTGGTACTAGTAATTATGATGGAAGAGGCGTTCCCAAGGTTGGTGATGATAAAATAATTAGAATAAAGGTTAATGGTTGATTTCTCTGGTTTTAAATTTTATTAAATTATTACTTTTTTTAGTTTTTTATTAATTTTTTTATTACTAATTTTCTTTTAGAAAGTATTAAATATTACGTTTTTGTAAGTTATTCTAATGAATTGTTATGATGTTATTAATTATGAATGTGGGCTGATTTGTTAGTAATTTTAGTGGGGCGGGGTCATGGTTATGTTTAAAAGGGTTTTATTGTTGGTTTTTGTTTTCTTGTCATTTTTTGTTTTCTTGGGTGATGTTTCTGCTGCTTCTAATAGTTCTTTGACTTGGGCTGAGGTGGAGAATAGTTCTTATGCTGTTCAAACGTTTACTGAGAGTCATGGTGATATTCCGAGTTCGGTTTCGGTTTCAGGTAAGAAGGTGACTGATAATGCATATCTTGAAGTTCTTTGTAAAGCTGTGGTGAAAGCTAATACAAATGATAAAACTTCGGTAAGTGTTGTTGGAAGGGGAAATGCTCCTGCACCGTCTGGCACGGCAAAAGGTACTTTGTCTAAGTCTCAGTATTTGACGGTGGCTAAGAATATTAAGTCTTTTTATACGGATAATAATCGTGCTCCGAATTATGCTGAGAGTTCTATAGGGAATATTCGGTATGAAACTTTGGTTTACATGTATTCTAAGGTAATGAATTATTATCGAGTGCATGATACCTTGCCTAGTTCTATATCTTTTATGTATGTTTCTGGTGTTTCATCCAGTGGGGCCTATGTTGATGCTACACCGCCTACAATTTCTAATAATCTAGCAGGTGGATCGTATAATACGCTTAAAACGGTTACTTTAACTGCTTCTGATAATAGTGATGCTAATCCTAGGATTTATTATAGTTTGAATAATGGGGCCTGGAGTAATCAAGTTAAAACAGTTTCACTGTCTTTGAATCAGGGCAGAACTGATTTGAGGTATTATGGTACTGATGTCAGTGGTAATGTGGGCGCCGCACAGTATGTTACTTATTATATTGATACTACGGTGCCTGTGGTAAATGCTAGTCTAGCTGCTGGTGCGTATAATGAATCGAAATCGGTGACTTTGACTGCCAGTGATAATTTGGATTCTAATCCGGTTATTTATTATAGTTTGAATAATGGTACTTGGGGTAATCAGCCTAAAAACGTCATATTTAACCTTAACTTGGGATTGACATACTTACAGTTTTATGCTATGGATCGGGTGGGCAATGCTGCTGTAACTCAAAATGTAAGTTATGTTGTGGGTACAAATGCTCCACCAATAGTAACGGTTAGTCTGGCTGGTGGAAGTTACAATATTTATCAGAATGTGACTTTAACTGCCTGTGATGATTTTGATTTAAATCCAGTCGTGTTTTATAGTTTTAATAACGGCACAAAATGGTATAATCAAACCAATAATGTTACTTTAGGATTATACCCGGGTAAATGGGATTTATTATATTATGGTATGGGTTCTGAGGGTAATTGTGGCTTGGTTCAGAATGTTTCTTACTTTATTGATACTACGGGACCACTAGTTTGGGCGAATTTGACCACTGGTTTGTATAATAGCTCTCAAATCGTGAATTTGACAGTTAGTGATAATTTTGATGTTAATCCATTAGTTTATTATACTTTAAATGGCGTGAATCCAACAAATGCCAGTTCACTGTATACTGGGGCACTGAATATAACCAATACTACGACATTGAAATTTTTAGCTGTAGATAATTTAGGTAATCAAGGAGATGTTATAACAGAACATTATATTTTCGCGTCTATAGGTAATTTGAATATTGGTAAGGGTTATTCTAGTATTCAGGGTGCTATTGATGATCTTTTAACATTGGATGGTCATGTTATTGGTGTTGGTAGTGGAACGTACACTGAAAATGTGGTGATTGGTAAAAATATCACCATAAGGTCGGTTCCTGGAGCTGATGTGATTGTACAATCTTTTAATTCTTTGAATCCAGCTTTCACTGTTAATTCGGGAGGCAGTGGTTCAATTATATGGGGCTTTAATATTAATGGTTCTTCAAATTCTTATGGGATATATTTGAACTCTACAGAGAACTGTACTATCTGGAATAACACCATAACTGGGAATAAAGATGGTGTTTACTTGCAGAATGCATATGGGAATACAATAGCTGCAAACAATATAACTAATTCTAAAGCTCAATATATGACGGGATCAGGAATTTATCTTACAAGATCATTTAGGAATACAATAGTTAAAAATAATTTAATAGGCAATGATCATGGAATATGGTTAATAGATTCAGAGGACAATGAAATATTTGAAAATACTATCGCAGAGAACCTTAATGATGCGATTAATATATATTATCAATATGATTATGGTGCTTTTCCATATAGTGACATAAACAACAATAAGATTTTAAGAAATAACATATCTGACAATGGTGGAGACGGGATCCGACTTAGTGACAATCGACGCTTCCCCAGGAGTCAGGGTTGCATAATCCACGAGAATACTATATCTAACAACTTATATGGAATTTTCGTAAACTATGGTTCTGTTGATGTTTATGGAAATGATATATCCTGTAATGAGTGGGAGGGTGTTTGGATCTCTGGTGATTTAGATGTTCCCCCATCATACATTCACTTTAACCGAATATCTCAGAATCAGCATGATGGTTTATTCTGTAATGGTGCTCTGGTGAATGCAACTAACAACTGGTGGGGTACTAATAGTCCTGTTTACACTGAAGGAACCTATGATCAGTTTTTAAATTCAACAGCAGACATTTTTCTTCCTCAAGGTTCGACGGGTATAGTATTATATGGTCCCTGGCTTGGCCTAACAGTTACTCCCACTTCTTATAAAGTTTCTGAGGGGAAAATTTATGAATCAACCATAACTGCAGATCTAACTCACAATAGTAATGGTGAGGATACATCTTCCCAGGGGCATGTTCCTGATGGGATACCAGTAAATTTCATAGCCCAGTATGGTGATATCACTAACCTACAATATACTCGGAAGGGTAAAGCTTCATCTACTCTGGTGTTGAATCCTCTCATTCAATCAGCTACAGGTGTTTTGGCGTTAGTTGATGATGAATTTGCTTACACTGGGGTGGATAAGGTTGCTAAGGCAGTTATTAATGTGGGTAGCACTGCTCTAGATTTATCAACAAATCAAATGATAGACTTTAGTCATGAAATTCCTTTGAATGATTCTACAAGTTGGGTTAGTGTTCTTTGGAAGGAAACTGGATTATTCCATGGAGAAATCGATTTAATCGTGAATGGGAATGTGGTGGCCAGTAGGAATGTGATTAATGCTGCTTATTTTGCTTATCAGAATTCATATTCACTGAATGTCTTTGAGCAGATTCGATATATTAATTATCTGTTTTTAAGCCCTGTGGAGTCCACTACTTTTGTACCGAATCAGTATTTAAAAGAATTTATCACGCTAAATCATCTTGAAAATCTGACAATTAGTCAATTGGAAGATTTCGTTTTGTTTGTAGTTCAGGAACAGAATAATTTCACGGATAATGAGATTAACTTCATTAAGAACAATCGTAACTACTTCATAGATTTAGTAGGTGTGCAGATGTTTTATCCCGGTGATGCTGTAAAAACAATAAACATTGTAGATCCGGATAATAATGGAACTTTGAGTATGAACTGTCCAGGTAACCCTATTTTCCGGGTAAGTCCTATGGTATACTTTGATGGTTATAGTGCTGATGCTAATGGAACGACGTATGATGTAGGATATGAAGGTATTAGAAGCTTTGCCATCGCCACAACTGAGGTAACAGATAGTGTTGTGCAGTATTGGTTGGGTAAGAAGTCTTTGTTTGCTCCGGGTGCTATGAAGGCTGCTTATGGTACTTTTTTAACGTCTTTGTTGGTGATTAAGTGTCATGATGTGGTGGCTGATCAGGCGGCGGATCGGTTTAATGTTACTTGGTGTCGGACTACTCCGGTAGTTGTTTCTTGTCTGGATGATGCTGCTTCTTCTTATATTACTGGTGAGATGGATCATCGTATGGGTATGGATGTTACTGGTGCGGCAAGTAATGTTTGGGCTTTCCGTTATGCTTGTTCTTTGTCTTTTTCTCCGATTGAGCAGCAAGTAGGAAATCCAGATGGTGCTATTGGTTCGGTTACTATGGGTATTGGTGAGAGAATATTTAATGGTGAAACTCCGGAGATGTTTATGAGTAATGGTTATCTGGTGTTGAAGATTAAGGATAAGGATGATTTGATTCTTTTGGTTGATCCGGAAACAGGTATTGTCCGTGATATTGCTACGAGTATTTGTGGTGTTTATTGCTATCACAATCAGATTACGGATCGTCGGATTTCTTTGGCAGAAAATT
>DAWK01000166.1:0-697 GCA_002509745.1 Methanobacteriaceae archaeon UBA349
TTACTGGCCATACTCATTGGTGGGGTAGGAGTTATAAACACCATGATCATGTCAGTTTATGATAGAACCCGTGAAATTGGAGTTTTAAAAGCTGTGGGCTGGAGAAGCCGTAGAATACTTGGTATGATTCTGGGTGAGTCCATTGTTCTTACTTTAATGGCCGGAGTAGTAGGTACTGTGGTAGGAGTAGTAGGGGTAAATGTTGTGCTGGCATATTCCTCCAGTTTTGGTACCATGATTCAACCAGTTTATTCTATTGAGCTATTTTTAAGGGCATTTGGAATAGCATTCCTAGTAGGAATTATTGGTGGAATATATCCCGCATATCGTGCATCACAATTAGCACCAACCGAGGCGCTGCGCTATGAATAATCAAAATACTAATGATTCAGTGAATGTTAAAGAACAAAACAACCGAAAAAATGATTCAGTGAATGTTAAAAAACAAAACAACCGAAAAAATATTATAGAAATAAAGAACCTTAAAAAAAGCTATGATAACGGGCAGATAAAAGCCTTAAATGGTATTGACCTGGAAATTAAAAAAGGGGAGTTTGTTTCTATAATCGGACCTTCCGGTTCTGGTAAATCCACACTACTCAATATGATAGGGGCACTTGATGTAGCTGATGAAGGTTCTATAAATGTTTCAGGTATAGATTTAATTAAAACCTCTGATTTAAGTAGATTTAGATCA
>DAWK01000166.1:728-3251 GCA_002509745.1 Methanobacteriaceae archaeon UBA349
AAAACGTGCTTTAAGCCTATTAAAATCAGTCGATTTAGAGAAAAAAGTTAATCAAAAACCTACTAAACTCTCTGGTGGAGAAAGACAAAGAGTGGCCATTGCCCGGGCACTGGTTAATCACCCATCTATTATTCTAGCTGACGAACCAACCGGATCTCTTGATTCTAAAACAGGAGATATTATCCTAAATCTTTTAAAAGATATTCACATAAAGGAAAACGTAACTCTTGTAATGGTTACTCACGAACCATACGTGGCCAATATGGCCGACCGTATCATAACCGTTAGGGATGGGAAAATTCAGGATGAAAAAGCAGAATTAAAATAAATAATATAATTTTTTCTATTCTTTTTTCTTTAATTAATCAATCAATCTAAAAAGCGGATTTTATAATCGGAAAATATTATTACCGTGTAAGCACTTAAATTGTTTATAGAAATTTCTTAGTTTAAAAGGTATAAACATGAAAAGAGTGCTCTGGTGGTTAATTCTCGGTACGAGAGGTGGTGTGAATCGGGCCAGGATAATTAAAATATTAAATGAAAGGCCCTACAATGCCCATCAAATAGCAGAATTATTAGAGCTTAACTACCGGACTATCAGGCACCATATAAAAATTTTAGAAGACAGTGATGTTGTCCAGTCCACCGGCGAAAAATATGGAAAAATGTACTTCTTATCCGAAAAGATGGAAAATAATTATAAAGAGTTTGAAAACGTGTGGAAACAGTTAAAAGTGGATAAGTAAATTCAAATGTCTGGAAACAACTAAAAAGATTCATACAAGTAATTCAACTCATTTAAACATTTGAAAACAACTAAATGATAATTAAATTAAATTTTTAAGTTGTTTGAGATTATTTAAGACAAATCAAATAAATTAGGTATTAAAGGGATCAAAATGGCCATAGAACTATTAGGATTATCAGGGATTAAAATTTTAGCTATTGCAATAGAATTAGGAAATATATTGCTTTTAAGTGGTCTTCTNNTCTCTACTTTTAATTAAAAGCGTGTCTACCATAGTATTTCTATTTACAGATTCCGATATCTTTATAGGTAGGCCCGTCTATATCGGGGGCATTATAGAGCTAATAGCATTGACCATTCTACTAAAAATTACCTGGGATTATTAATAATCAAGATATATAAAGAAATAAAGAAATTCAATCTAAATAATGGCCAATTATAAAAAAAATAGATTATAAATCTATAAAAATGGAATCTTCTTCAATAGAAACATCGTATCGCTTTAAATCCGTGGCTTCACCAGTTAAAAATTTCATTAAAGTGGATACATTTTTAAAGACTTTGCCTGTGGTAACATCATATTGGGTTCCATGTACTGGGCAAATAACTAGGTTTCCGCTTAATTTTCCATCAGGTAAATATCCACCACGGTGGGTACATATGGCATCTACGGCATAGAAATTACCTTCAACATTAGCTATTAAAATCTTTTTTTCATTAACTGTAAAACCATTCATGGTCCCTTCAGCCACATCCATTACTTCACATACTTTTTCCATTTTACCGCCCCTTTTTTAGAAGTTTATATTCAAAGTATTTGTAGAAATATTTTTATTTTAAATAATTTAATTAAAGCCCTCTAAAATTTATAATTTCAATTTAAGCCTATTTTTATTAATATTTCTAATTTAAACTATTTAAACCTAATAATTACAATTTTATTTAAATTACTGTTTGAGTTTATTATGCCCTACTATTTTTTATTTTAGTAGCTATTTTGTACCTTTTTATAAAAAGAGTAGTAAGAAGATTACACATTCTATATCTTTTTTATTTTTAAATTCAATTTCTTTTTTTATTAATTCTTAGATAATGTTAATTGTAGATAATTTCTTTTTTTATTAATTGTTGGATAAATTCTAGATGATTTATTTTTTTAATAATGATCAAATCAATTCCATATTTTACTATAACAAATTACAGTTATAGTTGAACGAAATAGTAAATAATATAATTGATTATCATAAACCATTAATATATGATATTATATGTGTTTTAGTTTTAGGGATTATACTGTTTACATTCTAAAACTAAATATTTTTTAAAATTTGGGGAAAATGAAAATGAATGATGAATTAAAAAACAAAAACATTGAAAATCAATTCTGCCCTAGCTGCGGTAAAAGTATTAAAAAAGATGTTAAATTCTGTAAAAACTGTGGAAAAACATTAGGTGAAATTACAAAGAATAAAATTCAAAGAATGAATGATAAAATCAATATATTGGCCATAACCATAGGTTTTACAGTCTCAGCACTATTTTTAGTAATTGGGTCAGTAGTATATGGGGTGCTTTTATCAGGACAATACATTGACATAACATCATATATTGCTTTAGTAGCTATGACCATGTTATTCTTTGGAGGTATGGTAATAGGTATAATAGATTGTAATGATTACTCTGATGCTAAAATAAGTGGCGGGTTCTTTACCTTGATTTACCTAAATATCATAGGGTTAATTGCAGGATTCAGCTTTTCATCCACAGTAGCA
>DAWK01000193.1 GCA_002509745.1 Methanobacteriaceae archaeon UBA349
TCAGAAGGTCTGGGATTGTCTAAAGGGGAGACAATAGTGCCTTTTGACATGGTAAAAAAAATTGGGGACAAGGTTCTTCTTAAAAGTGGAGCAGAATAACTTACTCCAAATACCCATATTTTCATAAATAAATCTATTAGTTATTAAAGAAAAATATAAGATTTATGATATGATTTTTTTTTAATCTTTCCCCATATATTTATATTTTTTTAATTATTTTTCCATAAAAATTGTATATAACAATAAAATATTTCAGGTGTTTTGGTGGAAGTTATCGGAATTTGCAGTAGATGTGGTAAAGCAGGTAAAATGCAGACTTGTTCTCTTTGTGGAGGGGTGGTATGTTCTGATTGTTACTATGCACAAAAAGGAGTCTGTAAATCATGCAGGAACAAAATAACCAGAAAAAGCATTTAATGGAATTACTTGAGAAAAACCAGGTTATAAGGTTTGGAAAATTTATTTTATCATCAGGTAAAGAAAGTGATTACTATGTGGATATGAAAAAGGCTATTACTGATCCTGAAATCTTGAAAATCATTGCTGAATTAATTAGCTCTAAAATCAAAGAAGATAATATTGATAAAATAGCAGGTCCTGCATTGGGAGCAGTCCCCATCGCTACAGCTGTTTCTTTAAATTCAATGAATCCTCTTCTAATGATTAGAAAGGAAAAAAAAGGATATGGGACTTCTAATTTAATTGAAGGAGATCTAAAAGAAGGGGACAATGTTATTGTGGTAGAAGATGTAACTACAACTGGAAATTCTCTTTTAAAGGCAATAGATGCTATCGAAGATAATAATGGTCATGTAAAAAGGGCTTTTGTTGTGGTTGACAGATGTGAAGGTGCTTCAAATAATTTTAATAAGAAAGGGATTGAATTAGAAGTGTTAATTTCTATTGAAGAATTCAAGAAAAATAAGATTTATAATTAAGAATCATTCCAATTTTTTTAATAATTAATATTAAATTTTAAAGAATAAATTAATTAATAATTTTCACTCTTTTAAATGTCTGGCTAAATGCCCCAGTTCATTAAATATAATATCAAGACCCAATTGAACTGCATTGGGAGATCCGGGCATTGCAATTATAATTGTTTTATTGTAAACTCCTGCTGTGGCCCGGCTTAGAATTGCTCCAGCACCCAGTTGTTTATATGATTCTGCTCTGAAAATTTCTCCAAAACCATCTAGTTCTTTTTCAAATATTTCTTTAATAGTCTCTACAGTTATATCCCTGCTACCAATCCCGGTACCGCCTGTGGTGATGATTACATCCACTTGATTAACCATTTTTTGAATAGTTTTTAAAAGTATTCCCTCATCATCTGGAATAATGGCATAACTCTCAACATCGTATTTATTTTTTAAAGTTTTTAACAGCAGATTTCCTGATAAATCACTGCATGTGCAACTATTTTTTTTATATTCATCGAACTTAGAATCACTGAGGGTTATCACTCCACATTTAATATGGGATGGAACATTTTTTTTGTGTGTTTCCATGCTTTTACTTTTCATTTAATCACCATTAATGGTTAATATTTTATAAGAAGAATTATATTTATGTAGTTAATTTAAGATTTATCTTATTCTTATTGAAGGTAATATAATAATCTTTAATGATAAACAATAATAAGAAAATTGTTAAGCATAAAAATTTTATATTAATAAAATTTTTATTAATTTCAGAGGCTTATTAATATTATTTTCGTAAAAAATTTAATAAAAAGTTTTATAAGATGATTTAATTTAGCTAAAATTAAGTAATAAAAAAATTAAGAATTAATAAGTGGGTAGGGGTAAAATTGGATCGGAGGCGGTTCTAATACCAATTTTAGCAACAATAATGAGTTTAACAGTATAGTACCCTACCCGCAATAATTATATGTTTTTGAATGTATAAAAAGTTTTTGTATAATCCTCTTGAAATATTAATAATGCTTTAATCAATTAAATAATTTGAATTAACCTCTTTTTTAATTATATCATTTATTTAAAGATGTTTTTCAAAAGAGATTTAATACTTTTAATTAATGGAGAAACCATGAGAACAAAATTCAAAGTTTTAGATGCTTCAGCATTTATTGGTGGTTACAGGCCATTAGATAAATATAATTGTACTATTTCAGAGGTTACAGAAGAACTAAAAGATTTACAATCAAAAATGATCATGAAAAATGCTTTAGATGATGGATTTTTAAATATCCAGGAACCGGATTCTAATTGTATGGAACTGGTGGAATCAACCATAAAAAAATCTGGCGATGTATTGAGACTTTCTAAAACTGATAAAAAACTTCTGGCTCTGGCATTGTATGTAAAAAAGAATGAAGGCGAAGTTATTTTATTAACTGATGATTATTCCATTCAAAATGTTTCCAAACTATTAAAATTACCTTTTAAAAGTGTTTTAACTCCTGGTATAAAAGAAGTTTATGGTTGGAAACTGGTCTGCAGGGGATGTAAAAAACAATATACTGAAGACTATACTTTTGAAGAGTGTGAAATTTGTGGATCATCAATTTTTAAAAAAAGGTTGAAAAAATAACTTTTAAGCTAGTGTTTTGTCAGATGAAATCATAAAAAATTTTTAAAATAATGACAAATTATAAAATAGTAATTGATATCTAATACTATTTATGCAAATTGGAGTAGTTGTACACGGACCATTTATTGTTGATTCTGGTTATGCCTTAAAAATAATCCAGTTTTTAAAAGAATATGGGGATGTTAAGGCGCGATTAGGGGGAACTATGGGGCGTACTGCAGTTATTGATGCCAAAATGGAACACTTAATTGATATATCTACTAAAAGACTTCCAAGTGAGTCCATCGATAAATTCCAAGAAGAAAGCTGTGAATTAGTTTTTCTAATAAATTCTGGTAAATCATGTATCACTGGACATGCATTTGGATACAAGGTTTTTAAAAAATCTGTAACTAAACCTTCACTCATCCAAATAGAAAGACCTGCTGAAATAGATGGATGTGTTATCCCTTGGAGAAAATCTCTCAGACCGCTAGCCCAAGAAATTGCAATTAAAATGAACCTTAAATTGCTTTATCCTCGGGAAGTAATGAAAGAAATTTCCATAGGAAAAAATGAATTAACTTCTAGAAATATTCATAAAAATACAATCCACCGTAAACTTGTAGGGGTGTCTCCTAATGAGAATATTTTTCTAAATGGAATTGTTATTGGCAGATCCTCCAGCGATGAAGTTATTTTAACTGCGAAAAATGGTATTATAACTGAAATCAAAGGTGGAAAATTAAAAATTCATGGTGTGGAAAAACTGGATAAAATTGATTTAAATAATGCCATTGTCAAAACTGGCCTATTAAGAAGATCAATTGTTAAGCCCAGAATTACCCAATCAAGACAATTTAAGAATAAATTCACAGTCGCTTTTTTAAATCATGCTGCCGAAGATATTTATCGTCTTAAAGACGCAGATATGGTTGTTACTGTAGGTGATGATACCACATTAGTAGCAGCAGATATTTTATATCGTTTTGATGTTCCTATTATTGGCATTACCGATGGTGATGTGGATCAAGTAGTTGAAAAGGGATTTAAAAGTAAGGGGTCCATGATAATTGAACTGGAAAGTGGTTGGGATGATATTATTGGGGAGAAAATATTTTCTGAAACTTTTAGTGGCGAAGAAATGATATTAATAGAGGATATAGAAAATTTTAAAAAGGAAATATTACAAATCATTGATAATACCGCTGTAAAATATTTTATTAAAGAAAATGAGATTATTGGGGTGTAGATTTGGAATTAAACGCTCTTGTAGATTCTATTAAAAGTTTTGAAGGAATCAAAAGGAAAAAACCTATTAAAGATATAACAACAATTTTAAAAGATGTTTACAATGTTGCTGGGAATACTATACTTAACTTTGGTGATGATGCATCAGCAATAGATATTGGTGACGGAAAACTGATATTATTAGCTGCTGATGGAATATGGGGTAAACTTATGTCTGCTGATCCATACTGGGCAGGATACTGTTCGGTTTTGGTAAATGTAAATGATATTGCAGCGATGGGTGGCAAACCCATAGGTATGGTTAATATTCTTTCCATTAATAACGAAAAATCCTGCCAGGCAGTTATGGAAGGAATAAAAGACGGGGCTAAAAAATTTGGAGTTCCAATGGTAGGGGGCCATGTGCACCCTGATACTCCTTATGATGCTCTGGATGTTTCTATAACAGGCATTGTGTCAGAATATGCGTTGATTACAAGCTGTGATGCGATTGTGGGTAATAAAGTAGTAGTGGCTATAGATTTGGACGGTAAACAACATCCAAAATTTCCTTTAAATTGGGACACCACCACTCACAAAGACCCAGCACTTGTTCAAGCACAAATTGATGTAATGGGTAAGTTAGGTTCTAAAAAACTGGTTACTGCGGGTAAAGATATCAGCAACCCGGGTATTTTGGGAACATTAGGTATGCTTCTAGAAACATCAGGGGTGGGTGCCAAAGTAGAACTGGATAAAATTCCTCGCAAGGCGGTTTGTGTTCTGGTTGGCAGGGTGGTCTCTGGCAGGGCTGTGCTGGTTGTTGTCTGCTCGA
>DAWK01000100.1 GCA_002509745.1 Methanobacteriaceae archaeon UBA349
GTAACCATGCAACACACAGGAATGCCACTAATGGCCCTAATATTGGCCTTATTCATGGTAATTGGTGGAATGGTAAGTAGTAAAAAATAATAAACCCTTTTTTTCTTTTTTAGTGATTTAAAGCATATTCACGAGCTAATAATTATTTTAATAAAATGTTAAATTGTATGTTAATTACTAAGTTAACTCATTCAATGGTAACAGATGGATCTTTGAAAATTAATCTTTTTTAATCAAAATTACTTCAAATTATTCCTTACAAGAAATAAATAATTTATACTAAAATTTATAGATATTATATTATGTCACACACGCTTCTCATTTTCATTGGATTAATAATGTTTTCACTGGCAGGGATGAACTCTTATTTGGTTACACCTATGCTCCAGGAGGATCAAGACACTTTGTATCAGGTTTCAACTATCCAGAACCTGTCTGCCGGAGGTTACGATGGTTACCTGACCCTGAGCCAACTTAAAAAACAGGGCGATTTTGGTATCGGGACTTTCAATAAACTTGATGGGGAAATGATAGTATTAAATAATACTGTATACCAGGTTAAATCTAATGGAACTATTGTAAATCCATCTGATTATGAAAAAATACCTTTTATTATGTTAACTTACTTTGAATCATATAATACTACTCAGGTAAATGATTTGAATGGTAGTGACCTGGAAAATTCTTTAAATAAAACTTTTCCACAATCCAACATCTTCTATGCCATTAAAATAGAGGGAAATTTCAGCCATATAAAGGCCAGAAGCGTACCTGAACAGAATCCGCCCTATAAAAACCTATCAGAAGTTATAAAAAACCAGACCGTCTTTGAGTTTAATAATACAAATGGGACCATTGTAGGATTCTGGTGTCCCAATAATATGGGTGGTATAAATAATCCTGGTTTCCATTTCCATTTTATCTCCCAGAATAAAACCGAGGGTGGACACGTCCTGGAGTTCGCTGTAGATAATGCCACCATGCAGGTGGATGATACGCCTAAATTTTACATGAATATTCCTATGAATGGTTTTTAAATTAAAACCATAGGAATTAAATTTTATTTTTTAATATTATAATAATTTAGATTCATCTATCAGTTTATTTTTTAATATGTGATGTATTGAAATTTAACTCAAATGGCTGACCATTGATAGATATTTTTGGGCATAGCATCGTGATAGATTCAAATCATAGCGAGTATCTATTAAAAGGAAATCTTATTGTTTTATATTCTACTTATTTTAAAATAAGTACAGAAATTATACTGATTAATAATGGCAATGATAACATGTCCGATATACAGCATTATGTGCTAGATCTTAGAGAAAAAGAACTTCCTATTGAAAAAATTGGAGGCAAGGCCCTTAATTTGGGAAAAATGTCAGAAGCAGGTTTTAATATTCCCCCAGCATGCATTGTCTCGGTTGATGCCTATGATTTTTTTATTAAAAAGGAATTAGAAGGTAAAATATCTAAAATACTTGATTCTATTGATTTTAAAGATGAAAATTCTATCTCTTCTGGATGTTCTTCCATTAGAAGCATAATAAAATCAGAAGAACTACCAACAAACCTTTTTTTAGAAATTAACAATAGCATAAAAAATCTCCCGGAAGGATATTATGCCGTGAGATCATCGGCCGTGGCTGAAGATCTGGCCGATGCCAGTTTTGCCGGGCAACTGGACAGTTTTTTGAATGTGAAAAAGGAAGATATTCTAGCGAATATCGTTGATTGTTGGGCCTCTTACTGGACTGATCGTGCGGTAAAATACCGACACGATTCTTCCATTGGACACTTAGACAGTGAAATGACAGCGGCTGGAATAGCTGTATTGGTACAAAAAATGGTCAATGCAGATATCAGTGGAGTAACTTTCACCGCCAATCCAGTAAATGGTAGGAATGATATTGTTATTGAATCTTCCTGGGGCCTGGGTGAAGCTATTGCATCCGGAATAGTAACCCCTGATATTTTTGTTTTAGGAAGAGATGGAAATATCATTGAAAAAAATATTAAAACAAAAAAGAAGGGATATTTCCTTGAAGATGGGAGCAATACTTTAATTGATATAAGTGTGGAAAAAAGGGAAAAATCAAGCCTCAATGAAAAAATTCTGGAAAAATTACTAAAATCTGCTTTGGAGCTGGAAAAATTCTTTAATCTTCCCCAGGATATTGAATGGGCTTTGGAATGTAACAAAACAGAAAACCCAGATATCTATATCCTCCAATCACGACCAGTAACCACCCTCACTGATACCTCTGAAAAAGATGATATCTTATGGAGCCGGGCCTATGGGGACGAGTACTGGGCCGATGCCACCACTCCTCTCTTTTACGATGTCATGGGTAAAATGCTCACTGATTACGTTAACCATGAAGGGGCCTGCATAATGGGCTATAAAGAAATAACAGACACTAAACTATTAAAGCTTCACAAATCAAGGGTTTATTTTAATAGCTGGGTTTTAGAAAAAGCATTCTCCTATTATCCTAAATTTGCCAGATCTAAAGAGTTATTAAATTATTTCCCCTTAGAAGACCAGGAAAGAATTTCCCAGTATCCATCCAGTTTACATAAAACATTACTCTCCCAGATTTTAGTGGCTATCCGGGACCCGGACGGTATGATGCATAAAACTGATAAGGCCTATCGAAAATGGGCTAAAGGTTTCATGAAAAAATGTAAAAAATTTGATAAAACAGATTTAACTCTGCTAAATAACTTAGAACTGGCAGCTTTTTATAATGATATTGAAACTTCAGGAATTAAACACTATCAACTCATACGATACGGTATGGTCTCCCATTCCATAGCCACTAACTTAATGGTTAAAAACTGGTTGGTAAAATGGTTGGATGATAAGAATGGTACTCTATATGCTGGCTTAATCTCTGGTTTAGACGATAATAAAACGGTGGAAATGAATATTAGATTCTCGGATTTGGCCAAAATTTTAAGAAAAAACCCGGATTTATTAACCAAAATAAATTCCATTGATGATTTAAGCACGCTAAGTGAAAGAGAACTTGAAAATCTTATCTCTTTTAATTCAAAATTCAAAAAAGAATTTAATTCATTTATAAAAAGATATGGGCACCGTTCCAATACTAGAGAAATACTTTATCCTCGTTGGAGGGAAGATAAGGCTTACGTATTAGAAGTTATTAAGTTACTTTCATCTTCTGATTTAGATTTAAGAAAAAAGGAATCAGAAAGTCGTCACTATAGATTTAAAACCGAAAAAAAGGTCTTCAAGAAAATAAAAAAACAAAAAGGTGGGTTCATCAAGGCCAGGCTATTTGGGGTGGTGCTTAATCTTGCCCAGACCTACTTAACTTTCCGGGAAAATCAGAGATTCTACCTCGATCACCTGCTTTTCCGTCAGAGATTGATCCTGAGAGAAATGGGAAGGAGATTGATGGCTAGGAATATTATTGATGAAATAGATGATGTTTTCTTCCTTTTTGAAGTAGAATTATTCTCATTTTTCAAAGAAACTCCATCAGAAAAAGAATACAATGATATTCTTCCTGATTTAAGAGATAAAATTCTAAAAAGGAAAAAGGAATTCTACCGCTATAAATCGTCACTCCCACCTAAATTCTTAAAAAATGGGATAGAATTTGACGATACAGTAATGGAATATGGTCAGAATGCTATTTATGGAGCTGCTGCCAGTCCTGGAACATTCCAGGGCATAGCAAGAGTAGTGGAATCCATTGAAGAATTGTCAAAACTGGAAGATAATGAAATTCTTATAACCAGTAACACCGATCCGGCCTGGACTGCTGTATTTTCCAAGATAGGTGGCCTTATCACGGAAACTGGAGGAATATTATCCCACGGTGCGGTTATTTCACGTGAATATAGGATACCTGCTGTAACTGCGGTTAAAGGAGCTACTAAAATTTTCAAAACAGGTGAAAACTTAGTTATTGATGGTAATGAAGGTGTGGTCTATAAAAAAGAATAATTAAAAAAGAATAAATTATATTGTAGAAGGAATATTTCTTATGAGAAATTCAACAATATATTTATTTTAATTATTAATTTTAAATACTGAATCCGCCATTTTATAAAAGGCTTATTTAAAATCATTCTTTAATTGATTACCAATCCAGAAATAAGTTTCTTTTAATCCATCTTCCAGGCTGGTTTTTGGTTCCCATTTAAGAATTTTTTTAGCCAATGTTAAATCAGCATTTCGACCTCGAACTCCCTGAGGAGCACTAAGATCATATTTTTTCTCAATATCCTTACCTGAAATAGAAATGATTATATCTGCAAGTTTATTTATGGTAACCAGAAAATCAGTACCAATATTTATTGGTTCAATGTGATCAGATTCCATTAATTTCAATATTGCATCCACACAATCATCAATAAAACAATAGGATCTGCTCTGGTGTCCGTCACCCCATATTTCAATTTCACCCGGGTCAGAGGCTAAAGCCACTTTTCGACATAAAGCAGCCGGAGATTTCTCTCTACCGCCCTGGTAAGTTCCTTCTGGACCATAAATATTATGAAATCTTCCCACTCGCACGTCTAAACCATAATCCCGGTTATAGGCTTCGCACATCTTTTCGGTGTATAATTTTTCCCATCCATAAAAATCATCAGGATCTGCAGGATATGCGTCTTCCTCTTTTAAACTCACATCATTTGGATTATTTTGTTTATATGTTGGATAGATACAGGCCGATGAGGAGAAAAATAAACGATTAATATTATTTTCATGGGCGGCTTGTAACATATGGGTATTAATTAAAACATTATCATGCAGGACATCAGCACCAATTTCCGAAATAAAACCGATCCCACCCATATTAGCTGCTAAATTAAATACATAATCCATATCTTTAACAGCTTGTATACAATTGTCTTTTTCTCTTAAATCAAGAGTCAATTTCTCGCAGTAGTAGGGTTCTTCCAGATATCCATCCCATTTAATATCAACTGCACGAACAAAGCTTCCAAGATCAATTAGTTTTCTTGCCAGATGACTACCAATAAAGCCCCCGGCACCAGTAATTAGTACATTTTTTCCTTCCCAATATACAGATTTCATTTAAATCCCCTTTGATAATATTTTATACCATTGTTAATTAAAATTAAGTTTAATTTCTATATTTAATAGATGGATTTAATTAATATTAAATTATTGTATTAATTTCATTTAAATAGATGAAAATAAAATTATGTACCTCAAATCAAAAATTCCAAAATCGGTATAATAAAATTATAATATAATTTCCCTAAGTTAATGGGGGGAATTAAAAACTGAAAATAAATACCATTATAAATAATTGAAATCATTTTAATTATTAAAGATTAATTCAAAAACTTACAATATTGTAATTATTATTAAATGGGGATTATATGGAAATTGATCTAAAAACTCTAAAAAAACATGAAGAATGGAATGAAAGCTATTATTTTAATTTTCACGACAAAAAAAACGATTTAACGGCCTTTATGCGTATCGGAAACAAGATCAATAAAAATGAAAAATCAATGTTCTTCTATCTAATGTCTTCCACCATGACTGCTGGGATTAAATTAGAGACTCCTTGTGATGATAAACCATTAAGTATTGCTGGTTTAGAGTATCAGGAGATGGAAACGGGCCAATGGAGACTCAAGTATGATGGTTCAATTTTTAATCCCGTAGAGAAAACGCAGTTTATAATTAAAATGGACGTAACTTGGGAAGCATTAAACCCCATCATGGATTACGTGGAATGTGTGGATGAAAAAGAAACTGAAATGTCATCTAATGTGGCTTCGGAGCATTACGAACAGTTTGGAAAAGCTCAGGGAACAATTGAAATTGATGGTCAAGTATTGAAAATTGACGCATTAGGTGAGAGAGATTTAAGCCGAGGTATACGGGCCTGGGGATCTCCCAAGATGTGGATGTGGATTAATGCCGAGTTTTCTCAAGAAGAAGCTTTTAATATAACCAAACTATCAGTTGAAGAGGGAGATATTGATGCCGGATACTTATATACTGATTCAGTTAATGAACCACTGATAAAGTCCGACATTGATGTAGAATTTAATAATGGAATTCCTTCGTGTTTTTCCATGGCCTTATTAGATAAAAAAGGTTCTGAATATTCCATTGAAGGAGAAGTAGTTAGATTTGGAATGATTCCTGTAGATGAGAAGATGATTCTCATAGAAACCCTTTCTAAATACAATTGGGATGAAAAGGAAGGATATGGTATTGCTGAGTTTTTAATTCCTAAAACGGTATAAACCGGGAAATACTTTAATTATTTTATTATTTTTAAATTTATTTTCTAATTTTTAATAATAGAATTTTTTAAAGAATACAATTATAAATCCAAATCAGACCCATTAGTTCTCAACCAATCTTTTCTTGATTGATAGTCATGCATAACAGATTCCACAATTTCCCAAAAGCGTTCGTTGTGTTTAATTTCTATTAAATGGGCTAGCTCATGTACTATCACATAATCAATTATAATCATGGGAGCCATAATTAATCTCCAATTAAAATTCAAGTGTTTATCTGAAGTGGAACTCCAGTGATTATCCAGTCCCATAATCCTTATAGGATCTGGTGAAACTCCTAATCGGGCCTGGAAGTAATCTATTCTCTGTTGGATATGTTGCTGGGCTTTATCTTTATAGAATTTAATGAAATATTCTCTGGCTTGGTCCTGATAATCTCTATCCAGATGAAAACGACCTTGTCTGAGAGAGAGGGGTTGTTTTAGATTTTTTTTAATATTTAATTTATAGGATTTTCCTAAATACAAAAATACTTGGCCATTTTTTATTTCCCTTTTAACATTAGATTCAGGTTTCAATTTTGGCATAGATTTATAAATTATATGCTTTTTATTATCAATAAACTGGTTTAATTCGTTAATGGTAATTTCTTGAGGCGCCAGGACATTAATTGCTCCACTGGGTTCCACAGAAATGTTCATAGTCTCTCTTTTTTCTCTTTGAAGATTGAAATAAATATCCCCACATTTCATTTTAATCATTGCAAATCATCTCAAGTTTTAGCTAATTAATAAATTTATTATTGTTAAATATTTTTTATAAGTAATCAGAGTATCAAATATACTTTATCTTCATATTTTAATCTTTGTGGATATTTCCGGATTAATGATCACGAATACAAATAAATGGTTAATATTTAAAGATTATTTAATTAGATAATTATCTTTTTTAAAATAAGAATGGCATTCCTTAAAATAATCTTAGAATATAATTCCTGAAAAAAGTTACTTATTTTAAAAAAATCACAAAATTAATAAAAGAATATCTTAATTAATAAAAAAAATAAAGAAGAATATTTCAATCATTCATCAAGTACAAATGATGCAAATGTGAATCCAGATCCCAATCGTACCTGGCCCGCCACGGCAGCGGCTTCTTTAATTTCATCTATACTGGCCCCTGCCAAAAGAGCATTTTCTTTGTGGGCATTTACACATTGTTCACATTTTATGGCCACCGCACATGCTAAGGCTATAAGTGATTTATCTTTGGATGATAGGGCACCGTCCTTCATTATTTCTGCTGCTAAGTTTTTAAATGCGACATCTAATTCTTCACTAACTGATTCTGTAAAACGGTAAGGCCTAGGTTTTTTTTCTTGCATTTAATGTACTCCCTTAACTTTATTCAGTGATAAACCCTGCATCAATTAATTCTTTTTTTCTAATTAAACTTTTCATTGAGACATTTTTTAAATTCAAAAGCATCTACATGTAATTTTAATTGTTCAGAAGCTGGAAGTGCTGATCTTTCAAAATGTCTCATATTAGAGAGTATACTCATTTCAATTATAGCTTCCATGGATCGAACCCCATGCTTATATTCTGGAACTTTAATTAATGCATTTAATACGGAAGGATCAATATTTGCTTCTGATTCTAAAAAGATGTTTTTAGCTTTTCTCTCTAAAATAGATCGTAATACCATGGCCCTTCTTATCATGTAAAGGTAATCATGTTCTGTTTTTTTATCAATACCAGCTATATCAACATATCCTCGTAACCTACTTATGAAATCGGCTCCTTTGACCTGGTCCTTATCTTTATCATTATCAAATTCTTCAAAGGTTTTGTTCCGGCCTCCGGCAAAAACAAAAATACATTTTCCAATAGGGTGAATTATCTCTCCTTGTTTAAAAGTACCATCATTCATAGGGGCTAAAAAGTATTTTAACCAACCATAAGGAACATTATCCAGATCAGAATCAAATTCATCAAAAAATACTAATGGTGTTTTACCTGTAAGTGATGTACTCTGAATGATGTGGAAAGCGCTGAACAAATCACTGGGCGATTGAAATTGAGACAAATTAAATTCTATAGGTTCTATATCCTTAGAAATAGTTTTTGCAATTTGAGTAACACCAAATGATTTTCCAGACCCCGGAGGTCCAAAAACTGCTATGGAAAGGGGCTCTTTAATGTTCTTTTTAGATAAATAGTCCAGTATAAGGTTTCTACTATTATGAAAGCTTTCAATTTCTTTTCTATCAACCGTACGCAATTCCCCAAACTCAGCAATAGGAGACTGTAATAAAACGCTCTCTTTAGATTTTACATATTGGCCCGCTGCTTTAGAAACCTCGTCTTCTCCTTTTAGTTTTTGTTCCATAATTTTCCAGTTTAACTTATCCACAAATTCCACATCTTGAATTTTTCCTTTATCTTCATCAAGATTTTTAAACATTTCTGGGAAAGGATAATTCATTTTCTCAGTCTCATCTATAATAAAACCAATTTCAAGAAGATTACGACTGGATATTATTCCTTTTTTAATCCCCTCAATTAATTTATCTCTATAATTTGATGGATTGTTTTGAATTTCATGTATTAATCCTGAAATAAAGGCACTACGTAATCCTTTCATATAATGACCATTATATCTTTGTTCCAGTGCTCCTTCTAAAACTTCAGGATCAAAAAATAGGGTATAATTTGCTTTTTCTCCATCAAATTGATATAGGATGGCACCATCTACTCCAAAACGAACAATCAAATTTTTGCATTGACTAATATCTTTAA
>DAWK01000097.1 GCA_002509745.1 Methanobacteriaceae archaeon UBA349
TAGTTCGTAAGGCCATTCTTAAACCCTGTTCACTGCGTATAATAGCCACATTATCCCACATAGTTTCTTGCAGTTCCTTTTTAAGCTGCTGAGGTGGAATATCTCCTTCCTGAATTTTACCTTCAATTCTCTTTTTTTCCTTTTCTATGAATGTTTTATTCAATTCATAACCAGATTTTAAAGCGTTTTCAGCGGCAGCTTTACCTGCTCTTTCCCCAAATACTTGAGTATCAGCCAATGCATTTCCACCTAGACGATTAGCCCCGTGCACTCCTCCCGTGACTTCACCAGCGGCAAACAGATTTTCCACATTGCTGTGGCCATTTTCATCAATTTTCACTCCACCCATGAAGTGATGGGCTGTAGGAGCTACTTCCATTGGTTCTTTTCGAATATCAACTCCCACATCCAAAAACTGCAAAAGCATGGTCTCTAATTTTTCCTCAATTACTTCTGGATCAAGGTGAGTGACATCTAAATAAACTCCTCCATTTTCAGTGCCTCTACCTTCTCGAATTTCATTGTAAATAGCCCGAGCAACCACATCCCTCGTGGCCAATTCCATACGAGAGTCATAATTACCCATGAATCGATTACGGTCTTTATCCAGAAGAATTCCACCTTCTCCCCTTACAGCCTCTGTAACCAGGACCCCCTTCCTGGAATCAGGATAAACCATTCCAGTAGGATGAAATTGAACTTGTTCCATGTCAATTAGGTCCGCTCCAGCATTCCAGGCCAGTGCAAAACCATCCCCTCCTTTTTGAACCGTGTTAGACGTGACAGGGTAAATTTGGCCTGCTCCACCAGTGGCTAGTATAGTGGATTTGGCTTGGAAAATAATTATTTTAGTATCTTTTAGAGAAAGACCTACTGCTCCCTGGACTTTTTTGCGATCCTCATCAGTAATAAGGGCAGTTATCATTATCTCATCCAGCGTAGTGATTTCTCGGCGAATAAATTCTTCTTTAAGGGCCGTAATCATTTCATGGCCAGTCCGATCCCCTTGGAAACAGGTTCTTCTAAATGTCTGGCCACCAAAAGGCCTTTGATCAAGTTCTCCAGATTCTTGACGATCAAACATTGCCCCGTAATTTTCCAGATCCACTAGGCGTTCTGGTGATTCTTCCACCAGTATTCTGGCCAGTTTAGGGTCATTTATGAATCCTCCCCCTTTAAGGGTATCTTCGTAGTGGATGTTGGTGTTGTCATCACAATCCACATAGGCAAAGGCAGCATTGTATCCTCCTTCAGCCATTCCAGTGCATCCTGATTTAAATGATAATCCTTTAGAAACAATTATAGGTTTTAAATTATGATTAGAGACTTCTATTGCTGCCCTGCAGCCAGCGCCTCCTGAGCCAATAATCAGCACATCACATTTATAAAATTCGCTTTCCATGATTTTTCATCTGACTTTATGATTATTATAATTTTATGAAACAACGTTAAATTAAATTAAATTACACTAAAGTTTGGAATTATGAAACAAGGTTTAGAAAGTAAATCTGAAATTTAAATACATAATTCAAATAAAAATAAATTCAATTATAGAGTAATTAAAAAATTAATATAACTGTGAACCATATAAATCAAATACAAGTTTATTAACAGTTCTAATATTAACTTTAAAATTAAAGATTTAGCTTAATTTAAAAATAATTAATGTGATCCCATATGAATTATTAAATGTATAGATCACAAATAACTCAAAAATCATTTTGGGGGCATAATTTGGACAAAAAAAAGATTATAAAGCTGGCTAAGAAAGATTTTGAAAAGGCATGGATGGAAAGTGGAAAACTATTAAAAAAGCCGCACCATGACCAGCAGCATCCCCGGTTAAGATTTAATACCGGAAAATCACATGTATTATATGATACCATATGGCAAATAAGACAGGCCTACCTACAATTAGGCTTTCAGGAAACTATAAACCCTCTTTTTGTGGAAGAAGATCATGTTTACAAACAATTCGGGCCAGAAGCTCCAGCAGTTCTTGACCGCTGTTTCTATTTGGCAGGCCTGCCTAGACCAGATATTGGTTTGGGAATGGATAAAATAGAAAAAATTGAAAATCTGGGCGTGGAAGTTAATGAATATCGTTTAAAAGGCCTTCAGGATGTTTTTAGAGGTTATAAAAAGGGAGATGTTGAAGGAGACGACCTAGTACATGATGTTTCGGTCTCTCTGGAAGTAGAAGACCATGTGGGCTTGCGGGTTTTAGAGAAGGTATTCCCGGAAATACATGAATTACAGCCCATATCAAGCAGAACCACGCTACGATCCCATATGACTTCTGGATGGTTTATATCATTACAAAATGCCCATAATCACTCAAAATTACCCTTAAAATTATTTTCTATTGATAGATGTTTTAGAAGGGAACAAAGAGAAGATTCAAGCCATTTGATGACCTATCATTCTGCTTCATGTGTGGTAGTGGACGAAGAAGTTTCCTTGGATGTGGGTAAGGCCATTTCTGAAAGTTTACTGGAGTATTTTGGTTTTTCCAAGTTTAAATTCCTTCCTGATGAGAAAAAATCCAAATATTACA
>DAWK01000109.1 GCA_002509745.1 Methanobacteriaceae archaeon UBA349
TGTTTTGATGTGAATCAAAAAGCATAATATCTTGAGTACCTTTACCCACATCCACGGCCAGTATTTTCATGGGGATACTTCTGAATTATTAATTATTAGTATTTAGTGGTAAAATTATAAATTAAATAGAATTAATTAATTAATTTAAATTATTTATATCTAATAATCTAATTCCTAAAACTAAAATCAACTGAAATAAATTAAGAAAATAAGATTAAATTAAGTACAAATAAAGTATATTTTATTCTATTAATAATTCATTCTGCCAATTAATTAATGATTATGGATGCAATTCAAAGTACATATTTGTACAAAAAAGATTTAAATAGTACGGTGTGGTATTAATAAATAGCATATTAAGAAATTATGGGCAAATAAAATAAGATAAAAAATGGTGATTAAATGTACAAAATTACACTATCCTCAGATGAAATTCCAAAAAAATGGTATAATATAAATGCAGATTTACCGGTTCCTTTACCAGAGTATAAGGACTCTGAAGAAGGTGGAAACCTTGCAAATCTTCCAAAAATCTTTTCAAAAGGTGTTCTAGAACAGGAAATGTCTCAAGAAAGATGGATTGATATTCCTAAAGAAGTAAGAGATGTTTACAAAATGATAGGAAGACCCAGTCCCCTATTTAGAGCTAAAAACCTGGAAGATCAACTTGACACCCCGGCCAAAATCTACTACAAAAGGGAAGATTACTCTCCTACTGGCAGTCACAAGCTAAATACTGCTATTGCTCAAGCATATTACGCTAAAAAAGACGGAGCAGAACGTTTAACTACTGAAACTGGTGCTGGACAATGGGGAACTGCTTTATCCCTGGCATGTTCCATGCTGGAGATGGAATGTAAAGTGTACATGGTAAAAGTATCCTTCAACCAGAAACCTTTCCGTAAAACCATTATGCAATTATATGGTGGAAATGTTATCCCCTCACCAAGCCCAGACACTGCATATGGGCGAAAAATATTGGCTGAAGATCCTGATCACCCCGGCTCATTAGGTATTGCTATTTCAGAAGCTGTGGAAGAAGCATTACAAGATGATAAGGTTTACTACACTTTAGGAAGTGTTTTAAACCACGTATTGCTCCACCAAACAGTTATTGGATTGGAAACTAAAAAACAGTTAAAAATTGCTGATGAAAGTCCAGATGTCATGATTGGTTGTGTAGGTGGAGGAAGTAACTTTGGTGGGGCTGTTTTCCCATTCATTAAAGACCAAATTGATGAGAAAATTGACTGTAAATTTATAGCAGCCGAGCCAAGTTCCTGTCCAACACTTACCCAGGGAGAGTATTGTTATGACTTTGCAGATTCTGGTGAGATGACTCCTCGAATGAAAATGCACACCCTAGGCCACAGCTTTGTGCCCCCATCAGTACATGCCGGAGGACTCCGTTACCACGGAATGTCTCCACAAGTAGCTTTACTGGTTAAAGAAGGTCTTATAGAAGGTAGAACTGTAACTCAAGATGAAGTTTTCCAAAGTGGAATCACTTTTGCTAAAGCAGAAGGAGTAGTACCTGCTCCAGAAACTTGCCACGCTATTAAAGTGGCTATTGACGAAGCTAAAGCGTGTAAGAAAACTGGAGAAGAAAAAACAATTGTGGTCAGCTTCTCAGGCCATGGAATGCTTGATTTACAAGGATACGATGATTATTTGAATGGTAAACTTCCTAAAGACAGCAAGTAATCATTAAAGTACCAAAATTAATGTATTGAAATTGAAAAAATAAGATTAAAGATTTAATCTTATTCTTTTTTAACTTTTAAATTATTTTTTTTAATGCTAATCAGCAAATAGAGTTCATTTGTTAATTTTTAGTGGATTTTATAATGTAAATAAGCTAAATAAAGAGATATATTTTTTAATAATTTTTTATAATTTCTACAATCCAATAAGGCCCGTTTATTAAATAAATTTTACTTTAAAATCAGTTATTTATTAAAAATAAGCTTTATAAATGATTAAAAAATTATCTTCGATATATATAAATATCATCATTGATTATCTAAAATAAAAGATTGATAACTATCAACATATTTTTACTAAATTTCATTAAGGTGATAAAATGGATTATAAAACTGTTGTCATAGCATTTATGGCCGTCATAGTTGTCTTGCTGGCCGGAGTAAATGCAATTTTCTTAATAAGTCCGTCAGAAGACCTAAATAATAGTACCCTAGCATTAGGCAATAATACAACTACCAATACTTCTTACTCAGTTAATAACAGTAACTCTACTGAAGAGCCAAGCCATAAGGTGGCCTACAAGAAAAAAACAAATAATACCAGTCATAACACAACTAAACACAATACTACTCCCTATATCAAGCCTAACAATACACCAGAAACATAAACACAACAATTCTACTATTTTTTAATTTTTATTCAAATATTTTTTAAAATTATTTTTTTAAAGACAAACATGGAAACTCTTTTTATTTGCTAATTTTTCTACTACTACCATAGAAAATATAAATGGATTAAATAAATAATAATTATATATAAATAAAACTATATTTTTGATTGGATTATCATTCAATGGTTTATATTAATATTATAATCAAAAAACCATGAAATTCTATAAAGGAGGACTTTAATGTATAAAATAGGTGAAGCTTTAATTGGAAGCGGAAATGAAATCGCTCACGTTGATTTAATTATTGGAGATAAAGAAAGCCCTGCCGGTGCTGCTTTTGTAAATGGAATGACCCAACTTTCTCTGGGACACACCCCATTGTTATCTGTCATCAGGCCTAATCTAATGACCAAACCAGCTACTCTCATAATCCCTAAGGTAACTGTAGGAGATTTAAAAGACGCAAATAAAATATTTGGTCCAGCACAGACTGCAGTGGGAAGAGCTGTGGCAGATGCTGTAAGTGAAGGGATTATTCCTGAAGACCAGGCAGAAGATCTGGTAATTATGGCCAGTGTATTTATACACCCGGAAGCTGAAGACTTTAGGAAAATTTACCAGTACAACTACGGAGCTACTAAATTAGCTATTCAACGAGCTATGGATGGATATCCATCTATGAAAAAGGTAATGGCTGAAAAAGATAGAGGAAGCCACCCAATAATGGGATTCAAGGCCGTTAAATTATGGAACCCACCATATCTACAAGTTGCTCTTGACCTGGACAACATGGATGAAATGGAAAGAATCATTAACACTTTACCTGACCGGGAAAGAATATTACTGGAAGCTGGAACCCCTCTAGTTAAGAAATTCGGAGTAGGTATTGTAAGCAAGATCCGGGAACTGAGAAAAGACGCCTTTATCATTGCTGATTTAAAAACTCTCGATGTAGGACGTATTGAAGTTAAAATGGCTGCTGATGAGACTGCAGATGCTGTAGCTATTTCTGGACTTGGTACCATAGAATCCATTGAAAAAGCAATACATGAAGCTCAAAAGCAAGGTATCTACTCCATACTGGACATGATGAACGTGGATAACTTTGTGGAAAAACTCAAAAGCTTGAATTTCATGCCTAATATCGTACTACTTCACCGAAATGTGGACTTAGAAACTATGAAAGCTGAAAGAGGAGAAGAAGCTGGAGAAATGACTGAATGGGGTAACATCGGAGAAATTAAAGAAAGCCTCGGTGCCAATGGATTAGTAGCTGTGGCTGGAGGAATTACTCCTAACAAAGTTGAACAAGCTTTAGACAGTGAAGCTGACATTATTGTAGTGGGTCGTTACATTATAGGGTCCAGAGATGTCCGTAGATCTGCAGAAGACTTCCTGGAACACATGCCTCAAGACCCAGACACCATGCGACTGGCCCTTGACGAAGACGAGTCTATTTAATCTTAATTGATTGATAACTCGATTTATTTATTTTTTTACTTTTTTGTTCTATTTATTTCATTTATTTTTTTACCATTCTTATTTATGATATTTATGGCAAAATAATCGTTTTTTAAAATTATATTTTTTTAAATATAGTATTAAAAGCTAAATTTTATTAGAATAAAGCTACTAATCTCTAACTATATAATTCTTATAAATTTTTTTAAGATTTGACGAGGTAATCATCATGATAGTGGGAATATGCGGCAGTCCAAGAAAAAAGGCCACAGATCACGTTTTAAAAGAAGCTCTCACCATGTTGGAAGATAAGGGTTTTGAAACAACATTTTATGGAGTAAGAGGCAAAAATATTGGGCCTTGCAAGCACTGCGATTACTGTCTAAGAAAAAAAGAGTGTTTCCTAAAAGATGACATGAGCGAAGTATATGAATTACTGAATAATGCACAGGGAATTATAATAGCCAGCCCCATGTATAATGGTGGAGTAAGCGGACAAATAAAGTGTATAATGGACCGGTGCCGAGCCTTAGGAGCAGCAGATTACGATTCTCTACGGGGAAAAATTGGAATGGGTATTGCTGTGGGCGGCGACCGTTCCGGTGGTCAGGAGATGGCCCTGCTACAAATTCACACCTACTACATATTAAGTGGAGTAATTCCCGTGAGCGGGGGATCCTTTGGGGCCAATTTAGGGGCCTGTTTATGGTCTAAGGATTCACTTGATGGCGTTAAGGAAGATAAAGAAGGTTTCCGGACATTACGAAAAACCGTGCATATGTTTGCAAGATATCTAGAAAATTATAATCCGGAAACTCATAAAAAACCTTGATTTTAGTATTTTTTTATTCCTAAATTATTTCTTATGTTAGTTTATTTTAGGCAAAAACTATTAAAAATATACCAGCCATTAAGCAAGTTTATAAACTAATATTCTAAATAATATTTAGTTTAATTAAATTTTATTTATTTTACGAAATCATACTCGACTAAATATGATTTCCCGGTGATTCAATGAGTACAAGTAAGGGCACAGCAAAGCTACTTAGAGGAAGTTTCCTCTTAATGATTAGTAATCTCCTATTTAGAGTAGGAGGTTACGTATATCGATTTTTAATGGCCCGAATGCTGGGCCCTGAAGGATACGGAATATTAGGATACACCTTATTTTTCCAAGGAGTATTTCAGGTCCTATCCGCCGGAGGACTGCCTCCAGCAATCGCCAAATATGTTTCTCAGCATAAAGCCCTTGAAGAAGACCAAATGGCCAGTCAGGTGGTTTTCACATCATTAAAATTTATGATGTTTCTGGGAATTTTATTTTCCATAGTTATGTTTTTCATTGGGCCAATGATAGCCAATAATATATGGCATAAGCCCGCTGCAGCTCTTCCTCTTCAAGCAGTAGCACTAATAACTCCTTTCAGCGTTATAGTTGGGGCTTTCAGAGGCGCATTCCAGGGAATATATAAAATGGAATATGTGGTAATTACCCGAGCAGTGGAACAAGTTTTCATGATTGTTTTTGCAGTCATTCTAGTTATGCTCGGATTTTACGCCGCAGGAGCTGTGATTGGGACAGGAATAGGATTTATGGCCTCTGCAGTTTCTGCAATCATCATTTTTAGAAAATATATGTGGAAATATCTACCATCTCTTGATCCAGAACATAAATTCAATTTTAGGCAAGAACTGGGGCTTATCAAGACTCTTTTAATATTCTCCATACCCGTTATCATCACCGCATTATCTGAAATGTCTATTTATGGAGCAAGTATATTTATATTGGGAATTTTTATGGCTACCAAATTTAGTGGTTATTATAACGCCGTGGATCCTATAGCTCGCCTTCCACTAGTAATTTCTCTCTCAGTAGCTACGGCAGTACTTCCAGCCGCGTCTGAAGCCTTTGCTTTGAAAGATAAAGCATTATTAACAACTTATATAGTTCAATCTTATCGTATGGTAGTTTTAACTGTTCTTCCTCTCTGTATTGGTATTGCTATTTTTTCTGGTCCTCTTTTGGAGCTTCTTTTTGGTGTTAATTATGTATATGGGGCAGGAGCATTAAGCATACTAGTAATTGGAATGGCATTTTATACGTTATTCATGGTCTCTTCTAGTATAGCCCAGGGATTAGGCTATCCCAGATTACCCATGTACATTTTAGTAGTAGGTAGCGTGGTAAATATAACTTTGAACTGGTTCCTCATACAATTTTACGGAATAATTGGTGCTGCATTGGCTACAACTATTACTGCGTTTGTTATAATGATCCCCATTTTGTGGAAAACCTACAAAATTACTGAAGTGAAGTTACCATTTATGTCCTTTGCTAAAATAACTTTAGCATCTGCAGTCATGGGATTAGGAATGTTTTTTATCCCCCAAACAATC
>DAWK01000043.1 GCA_002509745.1 Methanobacteriaceae archaeon UBA349
TATATGGTTCTGCTGGCACCTGAAATTAAATCTCCGGATGCTAGTTCAAACATACCTGTAGTGAGGGTTGCACCGGGCAAAAAATAGGCTAATGCTGGAATCAAAAGGGTAAAAGATCCTAAAATCAGTCCTTCCTTAGCTCCCCAAAAAAATATCGTTGAAACTACAAATGCAGATATCACTGGCAAAATAAGGGTTAAACGAGCTCTATTTTCACTTAAAATTAATAATAAACTGACTATTCCTCCTAAAAATCCTGAAACAATTAATTGTTGGAATGTGGGCTGCAATAGCATTCCTAAACCCAGGGCAAAGAGGATGTATCCAACGATTATTCCAAAAACTCCAAAACGGTGTTTTTGACACATTATTTCTTTAAGGCGCTTTTCACCTTCTTCTGGCCTTATTTTTGCATTTTCAGCTAAATATATTAATTCATATAGTTCTGAAACTTGATTTAGATGAGAAAGCCCTGATATTTTGTTTACAGTTGTTAAAGGGGAAGATTCTTCATCCCCTAACTTTATTATTAAAAAAGTTGTAAAGAAGATTATTTCAGCCTTAACGCCATAAGCCCTAGTTATATCATATAAAATAGATTGAATAGCTGTCACTGATATGCCAGCCGAGCTAAGGGCCTTTCCTAATTCAGCAACGAATTTTAAAAGATCATGGTTGAATTTTTTATCTATTTCCTGCTTTTCAATAATTTTTAAGGTCATTTTATGATTTTTATCCATTTTATGTACCTTTTGAATAACTATTATAATTTGCAAGATTGAATTGGGGGACTTTAAGAAAGATTTTTTATATTTATATTAAACCTCAATTAATTTAAGATATTCTAATATAACCTTAATAAATCATAGTGATATAAATATAATTATATACGTAACTTGACAACTACTCTCCTTTTTTATTTCTCAAAAGAACAATTCAATTGTGATAGTGGGAAAAAATATAACTTTAAAGAAATATGATGGAATTAATGACAAAAAATAGAAAATATAACTCTCTTATATTAATTTGGAATAGTTTATATCTTATATAAAAAAATGGGCAATTAGATAACAGTTGTTATTATTACTATCTAAAAATTTATAATGAGATTTAAGAGGATATAAATATTATAAAATAGTAATTTTAAAGGTTTTCAAGACATTCATCCATTAATACTCTAGCATCATCGTTATGCGAGTTTATTATTAAAGATTTTTTAAAAGCATCTTCTGCTTCCTTAAACCGATCTAATTCCATTAAAACCACACCTTTATTGGTCCAGATAATATCATTATCTTTATCAAGGCGTAATGCTTCATCATAACAGTTTAATGCTTCTTCAAATCGGCCTAATTCTAGCAAAGCATTTCCTTTTCTATTCCAAGCGGTGGCATTTGCTTCATCTTCTAAAACTAATTCCAATGCTTTATCATATGATTCTAATGCTTTCTCGGTTTGCCCCAAATCTGTTAAAAGATTTCCACGAGCATTCCAAACTTCGGGGTTATTGGGGTCTATTTCCAGCACTCTATCATATGTTTTAAGCGCATCATATGTTTTTCCTAGCATTTCCAGTATAAATCCTCTCCAGTAAAGGATCACTGTATTGGACTGGTTTATTGCAATGGCTTTATCATTATATTTTAATGCCTTTTCAGGATGGCCGGAATTTAAAAGAGTAATGGCCTTATTATTAAGTATATATTCATTTTTTGGTTCTATTTCCAAGGCTTGATTATAACAATCAATTGCCTCTTTAAACCTTCCCAGCCTAGTCAAATTATCTCCTTTTTTATTTAGTATATAAACATTATCTGGATCAAATTTAAGTGCTGCTGTATAACATATCTCCGATTTATAATATTTACCTGAATCAAACAGAATGTCTGCTCTCTGGGTAATCATAGCCTTTTCATCAATTTTTTCACCTTCCCATTGATCTATGGGAAGTTTTTTGAATCTTATTACTTGGAAAAGCGTATCTTCTTTGATTTCGCCTATATACATCTTACGGAATTCGGCCGAAAGTTCTTTTGCATTTTTAAATCCTTCTTCTCTCGCAAGATTATCATTTTTTATGAGTTCTTTAAAAGGTATGATTACAATTTCAATTACTTTTGCTTCAAATATTTTATTTCTTTCTTTTGATACCAAATTCCAGTAACAATGTAACCGATCTCCAACTTTTAGCGGTTTTTTCCATAGTTTTCGGATAGTCATGGTTTTTTTACCGGTTATAAGATCTATATTGCGGCTTCCAAATGATAAAATTGGCATGCTTCCTCCTGAAATTATTAATCTATAATAATTCGATATATTAAAATATTGATAAGATTATTCACTAAAATTATATTATTTCTTCTCCAAATTCAGCAGTTTTAATTTTTACTTTATTTAAGATAGGTTTAATCATTTCTGCTATTTTTTTCAGCTCATGCGGAGAAGGACTTGGAGTTTTATCTAGTGAAGGGTCTAGAACCTCTCTGTTTCTAAATTGCTGCAATGTATATACATCACATTCAATTTCTCTAGAAATTTGCTTAATATCTTCGGGGTTCATAAGACCTGGTACGTAAGTGGTTCTACATTCTAAAAATGTCTCGGGATAACTTGAAATTATTTTCATGGATTTTTTAACTTTTTTTCCAATATCCGAACCAATAATCTGAGAATATTTATCAAAAGGAGCCTTTATATCCAAACCCACATAATCCACCAGATAAAGTATTTCACTCAATTTTTCGGGATAAATACCATTAGTATCCAATTTTGTTTCAAGTCCCTGGCTTTTAGCATAAACTAAAATCTTTTTCACGGCATTTAATTGTAATATGGGTTCTCCTCCCGTTAATGTTACACTGTCCACAAACTCTGTGGCATCATCAATTTTTTTAAAGATAGAAATTAACGATACTTCATCTCCCCCATCTATTAACTCTGGATTGTGACAGTAAGGGCACTTTAAAGGACACCCTCCGGTGGAAATAACCAATGAAATCCTTCCAGGATAATCAAGTGAAGATATGAATGTTCCGCCAATTTTCATGTAGTCTCACTATTGAATTTCTTAATCTAATAGCTTTTTTAAAATTATTAATGAGCAATCAGACTTTTTAAAACTTGCAAAAACTTTTTATTATCTTCCATAGTTCCTACACTCACTCTGATCCAATATTCATCTAGTCCTTTAAAGGAAGTACAGTCTCGAACAATAATTCCTTTTTTCAAGAGTTTTTTACTTAATTCTGTTGCTGTTATTCCTGTATCATGAACATCAATTAATAGATAATTGGCTTTTGAGTCGAATATTTTCAAATTATTAATTTTTGAGATTTCTGTGTATAAAAATTCACGACTTGCAATGGAATAATCTGTTGATTTTTTTATGTAATTTTTATCCCTCAAAGTGGCAAGCGCTGCCACATGGGAAAGTTTTGTTAAACTGAAAACGGGCTTAGAACGGTGCATATGCTCTATTAGTTCCGGATTTGAAAGACCGTAACCAATTCTCATACCTGCCAAGCCCAATACTTTAGAGAAGGTCCTCATTATAAATAAATTAGAATAACTTTTAAGTAAATCCACATTGTTCACTAATGAAAACTCGAAATAGGCTTCATCAACTACAACTAAAGCTTCAGTAGCTTTTAAAATAGTTTCGATATCTTCCTTATCAATTAGACCACCTGTAGGATTATTTGGACATCATTACTCCGCTGAAGAATGCGGAACTGGACCAACACCCCCAGGGCGTTTTCCTGAAAGGGTTGCGTGATGCCTGCCGCCGCTTGATCATTGACGGC
>DAWK01000014.1 GCA_002509745.1 Methanobacteriaceae archaeon UBA349
GTCCCTGAATGTTGGAGCATAAAGTATAATTTTTTTAGAAGGAGGAATACTGTATGTGTTCCTAATTTTGTTAATTATTATTCTTTTTTCAGGGTTGTTTACCAGAATATCATTTCTAGGATAACCTTCTTCTAAAATGGGCCCATTATATCTGAAAGCCGTTCTGAAATTTTTGGAAGCATAATCATTTTGTGAAATTAAATAACTCCATTGCTCAGTTGCTTTTTTAATTCGTCCAACATATCCCTCTTCTCTCCCATGAATCGTTTCAAGATCGAACAACATCTTTTTTATGGGAGTTCCGTGCCATGTTTGAAGATAAACATTTTTTTTTCTTTTAGAGATATAACTGGGAAAGTTTTGATTGTTGATCCAGTACTTAGAAGTAGCCAAATAATAATAGTAAAGAGGCGAAAGACGCTTAACTACTCTTGTGCTCATGGGATGAATAAAAGATGTTTGATTATATGCCCATACACATTCTGCATTCGGGTTTATTCTTATTAGTTCTTCGTATAGGGCTTTGGGTGAATCAGCATATTGGACTCCCACCCCACTTTCGAATAGGTATCTTTCTTTAAGCGGAAGTAACTTAAATACTTTATAAAGAATTTTCATGGCCGGGAAATAAAATTTACTTCTTCTAAAGAAATTAAATCCTCTTTCAAACATTTCAGTGTTTTTTATTTTTTCCTTTAATCCCGGTCGGTAATTAAATTGCTCAATCTCTCTAAAAATACGCTCGGAATTCTTTGTATCTTTGTACTTTAAAAGTTTATTAACGCGTTTTAAATTTTCTTCAGATATCTGAAATTTATTATCTGAAATATCATTAAAAACACGAATCAACTCTTTCTCACCACTGATAATGGTGCCTGGAAGCTCCCTTTCTAAGTCTAGGTGTGAACCATCTTTTCCTAAGAACCTTTCCTGATCAAACTGGTAATATATCACGGGTTTATTTAAAAAAGCAAAATCAAATGCAACACTAGAATAATCAGTAATCATTAACATACTCTCTTTAATCAGTTTTTGAACGTCAATTTCGCCCTGAAAAACGATTTTAACATCTTCACTTTTAAAGAAAGAACTATATTTCTGCATATTAGGGTGCAAACAAAAGATTATGTCCATACCATGCTTTTGAGAAATATTTAAAAAATCTTTATTTGAAATTAAACTTTGATATTTTTCAAAATACTCTGATTTTAAGAATGCATCCATATTCTGCAACCAGTCTCGCCAGGTGGGTATAATCAGTATTTGTTTTTTCACTTCGAAATCTTCTAGAAATAGTGAATCAAATCGAGATAGGCCAGTAACTTTCACCTGGTTTTCGGAGAACTTTAAATCTTCTATAGTAATTTGTTTTTCTCTTTCAGTACTTACACAAAACATATCTACATCAAAATATTCCTTTTGGTTTAAATATAAGTTTGATAAGTTTTTAACACCCAGAACGCCGTGTTGTAAGAATATTTTTTTAGCCTTAATTTTAGAAATGAATTTTTTGTTTCGCAATGGGTATAGATAGTCAATGTGATGTGAACCAATAAGGTGGGTAGCTTGGAGACATAGCTCAAAATGTTCTTTACTTTTATAATCAATAATATTTCCAAGGTCTTTGATATTTGAGTATTCTGGGGAATCAAAGTCGATTACATAATATGCTTCTTTTTCCGGATGATTTTTTCGAACATATTCAAAAAAAGCTTTTCCAGTATCTTGAGCTTTATATGGCTGTTCTCCTATGAGCCATATTTCATTTTTATGGGTTTTTTTAATTTTTTTTATATTCTCTAAAATTGTTTTGTCTATTTTTTCAACATGCATAGATAAATTTTTGGCTGAAAAAGTGAAGTAAGGGGTTATAAATAGGGTATAATCATCAAGCTTCAAAATGAAATCTTTTATTTTGCGCCGGGTCAAAAATCTTGCTTTCCCAAACCTCAATTTCACAGGATCTTTAATTTTCGGAACTTCCAAATAAATGAAAAAATCATATATGTCTTCTTTTAAATCGGGATCAAAAGGAACATTAGCAGTAATGGATAGATTATCATCATATTTACTGGAAGTTTTTTTATAATTAACCCGTGCATCTATTTTAGAAAATTTTTCACGACCTTCCATCGCAATTTTAATATCATTTATGGGAAGTAAAAATGATTTTATTATTCCAGTTATTTCAATACTCTCATCATGGTATTCCAAGCCTGTTAAACTATTAATTATATTTAAATTTTCTTTAGTTAATTGGTGGTTGACCATTAAAATAAAGTTCCGTTTTGGGGTTTGATGCGGTATGATATATTTATTGTTAATTTTTTTTATATCTCCATTAATCATCTGAAATTTATTAAATCTGGCAAAATTGGTGATTTTAGTAGAACCACTTTCATCGATATAAGAAAAATAAAACTGGATTTTCCCCGCTTTATCATCGTTAAAAAATGAATCTGGAAGAACAAATGTATAATATTCTCCTTTTTTAACTACTGGGGCAGCTTTTTTATTGCCAAACGCATCAACAATTATATTCTGGATTTGAATATCATCTGCGACCTTAAATTTAATCAATAAATTATCAGTATAATCAATTATCAGTTCATCCTTCATTTATATCCCTTTTTTATATTTGGAATTTAGTATTTATATTAGAAATGAAGTTCAATATTTATTATTTGATTAATATTTATTATTCAAGTAAAGTTATTGGATTTTAATTCAAGTTGATATCTATAATAATATGTTCATATTATTATTCCACAATCTATTTAAACGGAATTATAATTAAATCTGCAAATATTTAATTAAAATTATTTAAAATTTAATTGTTATGTGATTTTTCATGAAGGAAACTATTAAAAAAATAATTAAAAAGTCTATAATTCTTCCAGGATATTATATAATGCGAAGATTACCTATAAAAAATGATTTATTACTTTTTGAAAGTAATATGGGGCGCAATTACAGTGGTAATCCTAAACATATCTATGAAGAAATGGTAAATCAAGGGCTGGATAAAAAATTTGAATGTATATGGGTGCTGGAGGATATAACTATAAATATTCCAGGCAATGCAAAGAAAATAAAAAGGTCCCGTTTAATGTATTATAATTATTTGGCAAGGGCCAAAATATGGATATTTGATACTCGTGACCCTAAATATGTTGTTAAAAGAAAAAAAGGATATTATATTCAAACATGGCATGGCACTCCTCTTAAAAAATTAGGAATGGATATGGACAATGTTTTAATGTCCGGTGCTGAAAA
>DAWK01000185.1 GCA_002509745.1 Methanobacteriaceae archaeon UBA349
GGGAAGTTCTGTTTCGAACATTATTTTATTTTTTTCGTCCTTGCAGGGTTTGTAAACTACGAGATCCTTCTTTTCTCTTTTTGCACTTCCAATGTCTAAAGTAACCCTTTCAAAACCCACGGCCTTTAATTCAGCATCAATATGCTTTAAAACGTTTGAATTTAGGATTGGTTCAATATCTACTATCTCAATTTGAGCCACACCTTTTTGATCTCGAACTCTTACAATATCATTTTTAGAGAGAGTTTTAACTAAAGATTCAGCATAAGATATCCGGTTGATTTTTTTGGTACTTATTTCATCCCCAGTTGATATTCTAGTGGCCATACAAGTTGTGGACACGGAATAATTAATGTTATTTTCTTTTAAATAATTTAAAACATCCTCGTGACTTATTCCAGCTTTTACCAAAGGACTTATAATATTTTTTTGATAATTAACCATTATTCCGGGCCTATCTTCTAGCAGATCGCTGATATTAGTTCCATCAGCGATTATGGGAAAATTTCTCTCTTTAGCAATTTCTTCTAACTTGCCATACATCTTATTTTTGCATATAAAGCATCGATTAGAATTATTAGCCTTAAAATTGGGATCTTGCATAAAATTTTCTATTACCACCTCATGCGATAATCCTATTTCTTCTGCAATCTTTTTAGCACTATTTATGCAGTCTTTAGGTAGCACTCCATTATCTACTGTAACTAAAAGGAACTCTCCAGTGACTTTTGAGGCTATATTGGCTAGTAATGTGCTGTCGGCCCCTCCTGAAAATGCAATCATCATTTTCTGATCTTTAAGCTCTTCTTTAACTTGCCTAATTTTTTCTGTCATTTCCAAGAAAATCACCGTTTATTATTGAAATGTTATCATTAATTTGTTATATTGATATTTTTACTATTTTTTATTTAGATTAACTATTTTTCAATATAATTACTTAATTTAAAGTTTTTTAAGTTTTAAAATGATTATATTTGGATTATACTCGATTTATAAAAGATATAATCTTTAATTTGAATCTATAAGTTATTTTTAATGTATTTTAAAACTTCTATGGCGTCTTTTCTTTTAACGTCATATTCATGTTCTTGAATATATTGTTTTAGTGACTCAATAACTTTTTCATCAAGATTAGATTCTTTAAAAACCTTTTCATAGGTTCTTTTGGGGTAGAATATGGATTTGGAAATATCTAGTAATTTTTTAAGTTCCTGCTCAGATAGAATTCCTGCATCTCTGGCCTTTTTTAAATTGTAATCAATACTAATCAATGAATCTGAAAGTTGTTCATGTGTTCGGGGATTTAAAATCACCGCCACATCATCGTCTGATTCCACGGCACCGCTTTTATACTGCTGATAAACATAACCTATTCCAATCATTCCCAATTCATCCAGCTCAGAAGCCCTCAAAGCACCCATACTAGAACCACCCACCACCACAATTCCTTTATTAAGTGCTTCCAGTATTTCTCTGTGTGAAACTGCGGGTTGTTGGTGGAATACTCCGTCAATTATTCCAATTACATCTGGCGATTCTGCAATAACCTCTAAAATATCTCCTCGTTTTATAGGATATCGATATTCCGCTTCTAAAATCTCAGATGCTTCTTCTATACTAATGGAAGGCCCGGTAAAAATTATTATTTTCTTTGAAGCAGTCATATTCCCTCTCAATTAAATTAATAAAATATTATTATTTAACTAGTTTGAAAATTTTAGTTAATATAAATTTCAATTTTCTATAACTAATCTTCTAAGTAACAGATTCTCAAAAAATATGAAAAAATTATTAAATTAATTATTAAAAAAATAGATGAAATGAGAAAATAAAATTAATCTTGCCTATAAAATGATTTTAAAAAACTAAATTTAAAACTTAGATAATTTTACAGACCCTATCTCCAGCTCTTTCTGGATCTACGGAAAATACTTCCATTCCAGGAATAATCACTCTTACTACTGGAACATCTACTTCTTCTCGAGTTAAATCCACGAAAAATACATCTTTAAGCCCGCATTTTGCAAGTTGTTTCATCGTGGTTTCAATATCTTCTTTAAAAGAGTTAGAACACCTATTTTTAATACTTTCTAATTCTATGAATTTTTCACCCTCATTGAACCAATGGCCATTGATTTTTTTCATTCGTTCATATCCTGCTTTTCGCATGAAAACGGCACGGGAAGTGTCTTCTCTGGTACCATGGATTTGGGTGGCTCTGCTTTGGGCAACTTCAGTAATGGCTCTTATTGCTGCAATTTCTGGATCTAGATGAGTTCCAACACCCATAGTTAAAAGGGCAGGGTCTTTTAAAACGTCATCGTCAGCAACAGCAGCGATAGTAGGGACCTTAACGTCTGCAGTTAAATCAATAAGTTTTACTCCAATTCCAGCATCTTTAAATTTACCTAAAAGATCAATAATAATAGAATTTTCACTCCTAGATGCGTCAATTTCCACTTTATTTTTATGGGCTTCAAAAATACTCCAAGCATCTCTTTCAATTACCTCTGTCATCCCATGAAAAACAGCCTCTTCAACAATATTTCCGGAAGCCAGGCCGTTTGTATTAGATTTAAAGATACTTGATGTATTTTTTGAACGATAGGGGTGATATGCTGCATTGGCTGGAATTAAAACCTTTTCTTCATTTTTGATATTAACGGATTCTATCCATTCCAGCTGGGTATGACTGGGATTGCTTTGCAATCGCCGGGGTAAAATAAGTAAAGATGGTTTTAAGGCCTTTTCAAGCTCTTCATAGGTTCCTTTAATTATTTTTTCGCTATCGCAGTCTTTTTTTTCAGCAGAATACCTTTCAAAAGCTTCCATCATAGCGGAAGCTTTGGCCTGCTCTTTAGTGGCCCCTTTACCAGCATAAATACTCACGGCACCGTCCTGAGCAGTAGGCCTTATTGCAGAGAATACTGGTATTCCTATACGATCTAAATGTGTTATTTCAGTTACACGGGTAACTCCTGCTAGTTTTAATTTACTTTCAACCTTTTCAATGGTTTGAGAAGGGTTTATAGCACGATGAGTGCAACTAAAATATTTTACAGGTACATTTGAAAACATGAGGTCACCGTTTTTAGAAATAATTAATTTGTAAGTTTATTAGAATAGGTGGATGTACTGATTAAATGTCATAATAAATGCTACTGCAGCAGTCAATACCCAAATTATAGGATTCCAACGCAATATTTTTGCTCCATCTAATACACTAAATGGAATTAGATTAAATAAAGCTATGAAACTATTTATACTGAATCCAATGAATCCAATAGTTTGTAAAATAGGTGAAGCAGATGAAATACTTAATAATCCCAGAAATATCAGTGCCAGTGCAATGTTGGTTAAAGGCCCGGCCAGGGATATCTTTCCATTTTGTTCCTCAGAAATATACTCTCCATGAATATAAACTGCTCCGGGAGCAGCAAATATAAAACCAAAGTACGATGTAATGATGGCCAGTACTAGTCCTTCTGCCCACAGCTTATATTCTGCCCAGAATCCGTAGTGTATGGCTACAAATTTATGGGCCAGTTCATGCAGTACAAATCCAAGCCCTACGGCGATTAAAGTAATAGGAAACAAATTAATTGCTAAATTAATGTTTCTTCCGCTTAATATGTAAGCAAATACTCCAGCTATTACTAGCATGGAAATGAGAATATCTCTAATTTCGCTTGAACTAAATTTTACCATAATTAATAGAACCTAATTTTAACATATAATGATTTCTATTACCATTCTATTAAAATAAAATTTTTTTATATTAATTCAATTATTAATTAAAAATAATCTAAATTAAACAATATAAAACTTAACCAGAACAATAAAATTGAAAAATGGAATTTATTATGTTATTTTCAAATTCTATACTTTATAAACAGCTTCATTAAAACTAATTAAGAAGCTGCTGCCTTCATTACTTTTTATTTCTAAAGAACCATCTAATTGTTTTACTAAAGTTTTAACCAGTTTAAGGCCTAGAGAATCACTAATATTCATTTTTTCTAGGTCAAAACCAACTCCATCATCAGAAATTGACAGAACAACATTTTCTGAATCCTGATTAAGAGATATACTTATTTTTCCTTTATTTCTATTTTTAAAAGCATGCTTCAAACTATTGCTCACCAGCTCATTTATTATTAGGCCGCAGGGGATGGCAGTTTCTATTTCCAGGTTTACATCCTGTAAATCCAGATTTAAGGTGATATTGCTGGCTGGGGATGAGTATGAATTAAATAACTGACTGGTTATGTTCTTAATATATTCCGCAAAATTTATACTGGCTAAATTTTCAGATTGGTAAAGTTGTTCATGGATCAGGGCCATGGATTTCACTCTTATCTGACTTTCTTTAAAAATCTCAAGATCTTTAGGATCTTTAATATGATATGATTGTAAATTTAAAAGGCTGGATATTATTTGAAGATTATTTTTTACTCTGTGGTGAATCTCTTTTAACAAAACATCTTTTTCTTCTAATGACTTGATTATTTGTTCTTCTGCCGTTTTTCGAGCAGTTATATCCATTAGGGAAACTAAACTTTTGTCAGTTCCAGGTATGATTGCTATGGTAGCAACCACATATTTCAAATCACCATTTTTATTGAAACCAATGGTTTCATATTCTTTTGGTGCCAGCTCTATCTTATTTCGGCGCATTTGATGATATTTTAAAGTTTTAGATAATTCTTCAGGATGTAAAAAGTCTTTAAAACTTTTTTTACCTTCAATTTCTTCTCTTGAATAACCGGTAAGGGTTTCAAAACCAGTATTTACACGAGATATGATGGTGTCTTTTTCTAAAATAACCGTGGCAGATCCAGTATTTTCAAAAATAGTTCTGTAATAATCTTCTGATTCTTTCAAGGCTTTTTCTGCAGCAATTCGGTCTCTAATGTCTCGGGCAACCATTACCGAATATAAAATTCCACTAAAATAGACCATACGGGTGCTGACTTCCATAGGCATGAGTTCATTATCTTTTTTAATAAAAAAAGCTTTGAATTTTAATTTTTCTTTAGAAATAGGATGTTCTGGACTTGAAAAAATATTAATAAACTTCTGTCTGTCTTCTGGAGCTACAATATCAATAATGGATGTTTTAATTAATTCTTTAGCTGAATAACCTAATTGTTTATAGGCTGATTGATTCAAATCAGTTAATAAAAATGATGAAACTTCAACTAGAAAAATAGCATCATTAGTTTGATCTAAAAGAGTTCTAAATCGCTCTAATTCGTTTAAATGTTCTTGTAATTCTGGATAGTAACTTTTTTTTATTGATTTCTCACCTAAACCAATAATTTTTTCCCTAAGCGTGGACCATTCATCTGGAATATCAGAGGGCATTTTTAAGAATCTCCACAATGTTTTCTACAGATGGCTTTCGGGGGTTGGTGACTACGCATGGGTCATTAATGGTATTTTTAGCCAGATGAACAATATACTTTTCTTCTAAGCCCATTTCACCGAGATTAAAATCCATTTCACATAAAAGTTTCAGTTCTTTCAATTTATTTAGTAGAGCTTCTTTTTTAGCATTGATATCTAAACCATTAAAGTTGATTCCCATGGCTCTACCAATTACAATGTATCTTTCAGGAGCTGAATAGAAATTAAAATCAATCACATATTCTAAAACGGCAGCATTACACTCTCCATGAGATAAATCTACTATTTCTCCTAAACTGTGGGCAATAGCATGTACCAGGCCTAAACTAGCATTTGAAAATGCTAAACCTGCTTCTAAACTACCCATCATCATGTTGCTTCTAAATTCTAAATTTTTAAGATCATTAAGCACGGGAGAAATATTTTGGTTTATTATTTTTATGGAGTCCAGAGCATGTAAATCAGTTATCTGTGAGCTTGCATTGGATACATAGGCTTCTATAGAATGTATCAATGCGTCAAAACCAGTTACACTAGTCAAATGGCTATCCATAGTTAATGTAGTAAATGGATCAATTAATGCAATGTCGGGGACAACTGTTTTACTTACAATGGCCACTTTTAAATTTTCTTCAGAATCTAAAATTATTGCAAACTGTGATACATCTGCAGATGATCCGGCTGTAGTGGGAATACAAATTAATGGGGGTGAGGGCACTGGAACTTTATCTACCCCTTTAAAATCTAGAATGTGCTTTTTATTGGAACTAACAATTCCAATGCCTTTTGCACAGTCCATGGGGCTTCCACCACCTAAGGCAATAATAAAATTGCATTCCTCACTTGAAAATACTTCTGCACCTTCCATGACCTCATAATCTCGAGGATTTGGTGTTACATTGGAGAATATTTCATATTCTAAATCTTTTTCAGTTAATGTATAACTTAATTCATCAACCAGACCAGTTTTTATTATCCCGGGATCAGTAACAATTAATATCTTTTTAGCTGCTAAGTTTTTAGCATATCTACCCGCAAAAAGGCGTGCTCCATCTCCAAAAATAAATTCAGGGGTTACAAATTTTCTAAGTTCTAACTGAGGAAGCATTTAACCACTCACAATTATTAAATTCATTATTAAAATATGTCAAAATGGATTTTAATTTATTATTGTTATTAAGGTTGGTTTTTAATTATTATATAATTAATTACAATAAATTCGGAAAATAGGTCTAAAATTTATAAATTATTTATAATTGTCAGGGTATATACATTTAATATAACAATCTTAATTATTTTAGGGGATTTTAATAATGAATGAATGTGAATATTGTGCAATTGACGGGTTTTACGGCAAAAAAGTCCAAGAAACTGAATACTGGATAATTTTTTTAGCTCCCAGTCAGCGGTACTTAGGTACTTGCGTTGTCTCACTTAAAAGACAGTGTAGAGATTTAATGGAATTAACTGCTGATGAATGGGTAGAATTTGGGAAAATAGTTAAAATAATGGAAAAAGCACTGGCAGAAATATTAAACCCATCTTTATTTAATTGGAGCTGCTTTAAAAATGCAGCCTTCAGAGCAAAAAATCCTAAACCTGAAATTCACTGGCATTTCATTCCCCGATATAAAGATTCAGTAGAATATCATGGAATTACCTTTAAAGATCCTGATTTTGGATATGTGCCTCAGCCAATTGCTCGTGAAATCCCTTCCGAGGTTATGGATGATTTATTTGATTTAATAAAATCTGCTATGGATAAATATTCCATTTAAAACAGCGGCATGGATTTTATTATATCCTAACTTTATTTAATTTATTTAATGGTGAATTTAGTAATTAGCACGAACATTCAGCAGTATATTAAATTCACTGGAGTATTATTGGAGATTTTAAAATGGATTTTGATATTATTAATCATAAAATGGAATTGGAAAATATTCAAACTTTATTATTTTTAAAAAATGAGAATATTGCATACTTATCTGGTTTCAGTCCTTCCAGTTTTTCAATGGTTCTTTTTACAGAAGAACCTATTCTTTTCGCATCAAAAATGGACTTAGAAGAAGCAAATATTATTTCTAAAATCCCTGTAGAAGAATTTAAATCTTTTAAAGAAATTAAAACACTTTTAAAGAAAGATGGAATTAAAACTGTTGGTCTGGAAAGTTCTGTTTCATTAGGAACATGTAAAAATCTCAGAGGGGATTGGAAAATAGTCATTAGTGACATTGTTAACCAATTAAGGATGATTAAAACCCCTCAAGAAGTTAAATATATTGAAAAGGCCATAAGCATTGCTGAAATCTCTATAAAATCATTAAAATTACAAGGAAAAGAATGGGAAGTTGCCAATCAAATCAATCACCATATGAAATATAATGGTTCTCAAAAAGAGGCATTTGACACCATAGTTGCATCTGGCGCTAGATCCAGCCTTCCTCACGCAGAACCTACTGAAAATAAAGTTGAAGATAATGTTTTAATTGATTGGGGAGCTAAGTGGAATGGTTACTGTTCAGATTGTACTCGAACATCTGTTTCTACAGAAAAACAAGAAGAAATTAGAGAAATTGTTTTAGAATCTCAAAAAGCAGGTATAAATGCAATTGCTCCAGATGTACTGGCTTCAGAAGTAGATAAAATAGTTAGGGATGTAATTTCTGATTATGGGTATGGTAAAAATTTTATTCATTCCACGGGTCATGGTGTGGGATTAGAAGTTCATGAAGAACCTTCTTTATCTTTAAAGAGTGATTCAAAGCTAGAAAAAAACATGATCGTTACTGTAGAGCCTGGAATATATTTTGAAGGTGAATTTGGAGTTAGAATTGAGGATATGGTTCTGGTGAAGAAAAATCCTAAAATATTAACTAAATTGCCAAGTAAATTTAATTTTGAATGTTAATTATTAAGTAAGATTTACCTCCTAACTAATATTTAAAAAAGTCTTAAAAATTAACATCTTTAAAACAATTTTATCTTATTATTATCTTTTTTTTTTAATTATGAGGATTATAATTAATTTACTATTTTAAGAATAGATTTTTGATTTATTTTTATAAGTTGATTAAAAATTGAATACAACTAACACTGAATATAAATATCATGTCATCAAAAAAGTAATATAATACTAGACTATAATAAAATTAAGTACAAAGACTGATTAAAAATCTAACTACGATTAATTATAACCTATAATATCCGTTTAATAACGATTTCACAACATTATTCATTAAATTTTTTAAATATAACTCAAAATAATAATTTTCATAATTAATAAATTGAAGGTGTATAAATTTGGCCATTATTCCTCAAGCATTAGCACCAGTTTCCAATATTATTGATAGTATAGTTCCAGATAGGTTTCAAATTAGACTTCAAGAAACTTTAATCAGAAGTGGGATGTACGTTAAATCCGCGGACATGATTACATTAGCAGGTATGGCCAGCATATTTTTGGCAATAATGGCATTTGGTTTGGCTTTTTTTGTTGGTATTGATCCAATTATACCTGCTATTCTTGCGCTTTTTATCCCACCTTTATTGATGGGGGGTTATATATTTTTAATGATGGAACGGCGGGTTGATGCCATTGAAAAAACAACTCCTGATTTTTTAAGACAAATTGCATCACTTTTAAGGGCTGGTGTCGGATTAGAAACTGCTCTGGAGGATGTAGCTAGGCACGGGGGAGGGCCACTCAATAGTGAGCTTAAAAGAGCAGTTATTGAGATAAAAATTGGACGTACTTTTGATGATGCTATTTTATCTATGGGTGAACGACTTCAATCTAAAAATTTAGATAGAACTTTCAGAATGATATTGGAAGGTAAGCGTGCGGGTGGTAGTCTATCTGATGTTATAGAAACTGTTGCAGAGGATTTAAGGGCAGTTATAGCACTTCAAAGGGAGAGAAAAGCTAATGTAATGATGTCAGTAATGTTTTTAATTATCGCTGCCATAGTTGCTGCCCCTTTTGCTTTAGGAATGATAACTGTTTATTCTAGCTTTATTGAGTCATTAGGGAAATCTAATCCTCTTTTAGGGGCCTCAATAATTGCTTCGACGGGATATATTATCATTCACTCTATAATCGCAGGATTATTGATTGGTGTTATTATGTATGGTAGTGCCCGTAAAGGTATTAAATTTGCCATACCTCTCGCTATAGCTGCTTATGGTATATTTTATGTTGTAGGAAAATTCGCATATCTTATTGTCGGAACTTAAGGTGAAAACATGAAAATTGTTATTGATGAGAAGGCACAGGGATCTGCAGAGTTGATTTTACTCTTCGGTGGAATAATTGTAATAGCTATTGTAGCGGCTCTTTACTACAAAACTTATTTGAGCGGATTAGGTAATGAAATAGCCAATAACGACCTTAATAATCTTACTAACGCTATTAATGGCCTTAATAATAAATTTTAGATAAAATATTTTTATTTTTTTAAATTAAGAGTAATAATCTTAGTTTAATTATTACAAAAACGCTTTTTTATTTTTTAGTATTTAAATATGGTTTAAAACATTTATTTGAGGAAATTCCATGAAAATGTTGATTAATGGGAATTTTGTTGATTCCAAAGAAAAAATTGATGTAATAAATCCTTTTAACCAGGATTTAATTGATCAAGTTCCAGCTGGAACTCCAGAAGACGTTAAAAAAGCTATTAACTCTGCTTATGTCATGAAAAACGAATTAAAAAATTTTTCTGCCAGAAAGATTTCAGAAGCTTTGTATGCTTGCGCATCAGATTTATCTGATGATTTAGAAGAATTTGCAAGATTAATAACTATGGAAACTGGTAAACCTATTAATGCTGCTCGTGATGAGGTTAAGCGATCTATAGATACAATTAAGTTGTCTTCTGAGGAATCTAAACGTATATATGGTGAAACTGTGCCTATTGATGCGGGTATTGGGGGCAAAGGATTCATGGCATTCACTTTAAAAATCCCTCTGGGTGTGGTAGGAGCCATTACTCCATTTAACTATCCGTTAAATCTTGCGATTCATAAAATTGCACCGGCGCTTGCTGCTAAGAATACAGTCGTTGTAAAGCCATCGGCACTAGCACCTTTGACTGCTTTGAAAATGGCAGAAATCATAAATTCTCATTTTCCAGATGGTGCATTAAATGTGGTAACTGGCCGAGGAAGCATAATTGGGGATGAATTAGTTAAAAGCGAAAAAATCGATAAAATTTCATTCACGGGAAGTGTAGAAACTGGAAGAATGATTTCCCAAAGAGCAGTAATGAAAAAAATCACACTGGAACTGGGAGGTAATGACCCTTTAATTGTTTTAGAAGATGCTGATATTGGAAAAGCAGTAGAAGCTACAATACGTGGTTCATATCTTTACACGGGCCAGGTTTGCATTGCTGTTAAACGTTTAATAGTTGATGAACCAGTTGCTGATGATTTTGTGGAGATGCTCCTTAAAGAAACTAAAAAACTTAAAATGGGAGATCCATTAAGTACTAAAACTGATATAGGGCCACTAATTAATGAAAATGCAGCAAAAGTTGTTGAAAGAATTGTTTCAAATTCTTTAAAAGAGGGAGCAGAACTTTTAATGGGTGGAACTCGGAATGGGAACTTTTTTGAACCTACAGTTCTGGATCAAGTTACCTCTAACATGAAAGTGGTCCAGGATGAAACATTTGGACCTATTTCACCTATAATTCGTGTAAATGGTATTGATGATGCCATTAATGTGGCCAATGATACTAGATATGGTCTGCAGGCCAGTATATTCACTGAAAATATCCACCATGCTTTGAAAGCGGTTCAAGAAATTGAAGCGGGTTCGGTTATGGTTAATAAACAATCCACTTTTAGAACAGACAATATGCCGTTTGGTGGCTTTAAAATGAGTGGTATGGGTAAAGAAGGAGTAAAATATGCTGTGGAAGATATGACTAGAACTAAACTAGCTGTTTTGAATACGAGATAATATTTTTAGTTTTTTTCTCCATATCTCTTTTAAAAATATATTTATTTAATTTATTTTCATTTTTCATTTTTACTAATTAATTATTTTAAGAAATGAATAAATTAAAATTATTTAAAATAAGTATAATATAATTTAAAATGGATTAAACAGAATTTAACTATTGAAATCAATTTAAAAGAATAAATAAGGATAAAAATATAATATTATTTGTTAATTTTTCAGGAAAGATTCTATCAGGTTTCGGGTTTCATTTAAAGCTTCAAGTGGTATTCCATGAGGCATTTGTCCTAATTCTCCTTCAACATCTTTTAAAATACCTTCACCCGCACCTAAAAACATTCCTTCGCTGCTTATCCCCATGAATGTGCTAGGTGGAAGCATGGAAATGGCTACACGATTGTTTTCTTTTACTTCCATATCATTGGTAACTACCGTAATGGCCTTATCACCTAGATTGACGTTACAAATCATCAAGCTATCTGCCTGAGGATGTTTACCAGCACTCATTATTTCTCCCACAACAATATCGATTCCAATAATTGGATCATTTATGGGGCCTAATGAAATCCGTTTTTCCAGACCTAAAAAAGTATTCAAGAAAAACTTGACCTTAGTTATGCTTTCTTCTGTTTTTTCCTTTTCATCTTTGGTGGCCATATCTAGAAACTTTTTATTCCAGTCTGCCCCACCTAAAAATTCCTCAATTTTAGCAGTTTTTTCTTTGATAGTTGCTATATGTGGAGATTCTAGTAGGTCTTCTGGTTCCATATATGAATAAGCAACAGCTTGAAGTTCTCTACTTATTTCCTTTGCCGTATCTATGGCCGGTCTCTTTTTCCAGTGTCCTTTAAAACTTTTGCCGTCGACAGTTCTTACAAAAAGATCAATAGATTTTTCTGCGACTAATAATCGGTAATCTTTGCTGGTGTCCCACATATTATCACTTTAATTAATTCAAATTTATTTATAACATGAATTCAGCTATAAATAATTCTAAATATTTATTAATTGTACTTAATTTCATAAATGAAGTTATTAAATAGAGAATTTATTAAAATTTATTAAATAAAATTCACTAAACTCAAGAATCAATTTCAAATATTTATTTTACTACTATTTCGATATATTTTTTGACTATTAATAGATAGTTATTGAATTGATTATACGAATAGTCATTTTCATCCTTTCAGTACTAAAGTATTTAAGTTATTAAGTGATAAAATATCTTATAATTAGAAATTTAACATTGAACAGCCTTTCTTATTAAACTTGAAGTGAATTTAAAAATCTGGCGGTGGAAAAATGGTCGAATTGTCCAATCTTTATGGTTTAGACATATATACAATTAGGGGAAAGTACGTGGGAAGAGTTCAAGATGTGGTTCTCAATATTAAAAAGGGCAGAGTTTCCAATCTTAAAGTTAGAGCCATGAGCCCAGACAAAAAGAATGTAGGGCTTAAAGAAGTTATAAAAACCAGCATAAGAATGGTTCCAGAAGCTGATGAAATCAGGCCTCTTAAAGAAGAAGGGGTAATGGACATTGCTTATGATCGGGTTCAAGCAGTAGGGGATATATTGATTATAACTCCAGATTTGCCTGCTGAGAAAGCTCCGATTTCTTCATAATATTCCTATACTCTTTTTTAGTTCTCTGAACTTAAAATTGAATTTTTAATAATCTTTTTTTATTTATTTAAGTACATTTAGGCACATACTATTTATCAGTTAATTAAGCATCAATAGCAGTTAATGCATAAATTTTTTAAGATGAGTTTTAAATATTATTTACTTTAAAGTATTATAAATTAGATTTGAAAATTTATTTAATAAGAAAATCATTCTTTTATAAATTTAACAAGGTTATTCAATGATTGTTGGAATAGTAGGATGTGGAGCCATAGCTAATATTATTACTAATTATGCTTTGGAAGGAAAGCTGGGTGTTGAACTCAAATATTTTTATGACCGGGATGTGGAAAGGGCTGAGAATCTTGCTTCTCAACTGGATGGAAGGGCTGTTTTAAAAATTGAAGATATGCTGGATCATGTGGATCTGGTTATTGAAGCAGCGGCACCACAAGCTGTGGCTGAGGTCGTTCCTCAAATATTGAAAAAGGGTAAAAGCGTCATAATAATGAGTATTGGGGCCTTGATGGATTCTGATGTAAAAAATAATCTTGAAAATCTGGCCAAAGAGAATAATGTAAAGATTTATGCTCCTTCAGGCGCTATTGTAGGTTTAGATGGAATTAAAGCAGCATCAATCGGAACCATTAGAAAAGCCACATTGACTACTAGAAAACCACCTAAATCACTGGGAATTGATATATCTGAAAAAGAAACTCTTTACCAGGGCAAAGCATCAGAAGCAGTTAAAAAATTTCCAGTAAACATCAATGTCGCAGCTGCATTAAGTATTGCTTGCGGCATGGATGTGGATGTGGAAATCATAGCTGATCCTGTGGTGGATCGTAATGTTCATGAGGTTCTAGTAGAAGGAGACTTTGGTGAGTTTAGAACCACCACTAAAAATATTCGATGTGCAGTGAATCCTAAAACCAGTGTTCTGGCGGCATATTCTGCTATTAAACTCCTTAAAAGCTTAAATGAACACTTTATTGTAGGAACTTAGTTAAATGATTGATTTAAATCCGTTTATGTTAATTTTACGAACAATTTATTGGTAGATATTAATTAAATTGGTGGATGTTAATTTTATGAAAGAATGTGAAATGTTCTCTAGTCTAAAGGTGCCTTGCGGCTCTAAAATATTACTTAGGCTGGATGGAAGAGGTTTTTATAATTTATCAAAACAAATTGGCCTTAAAAAGCCTTACGATCCTCTTTTCTTAGATGCTATGGTGAATACTGCCACTGAAATCTTTAAAGAATTCAGCCCATCATTTATTTACACATTTTCTGATGAATTTAATATACTGTTGGCAGATATTCCATTCTCTGGAAGAATTGAAAAGTTAAATTCAGTTTTTGCCAGTTTCACAGCCAATTCATTTTATTCTAACATCATTAAAAATAAAATATCTCAAAGAATATACCAAAATAGTGAGAATAATAATAATAATAATAATAATAATAATAATGCAACTATAATTGGGAATTTGGAAATAGAAGAAATCTTCAAAACATTAAAAACGATTTCTTTTGACTGCAGAGTCATCCCATTATCTTCTGAAATGGTTTCTGAATATTTTAAAGGCCGCCAAAACGAAGCCTGGCGCAACTGCATCAATGGATATATTTATTGGACTCTTAGGGATGAAATGAATAAAGAAAAGGCCATGAAAATATTAAACGGCCTCAAAGCAGATAAAATCCACGATATCCTTTTTGAAAGGGGAATTAATATTGCAGAAGTTCCTGTATGGCAGCGAAGAGGAGTAGGCATTTATAAAGTTGATAAAATAGTGAATGGTTACAACCCTTTGTCTAAAGAATCAACCACATCTTCAAGAAGAGTGATTAAAGTTGATTTTGACCTTCCTAGATTTGATAATGAATTTTTTCATAATTTCATTGAATAATCAATCCTTTTAAATAGAAATATGTGCTTAATTAATTGTGAGATGGAATAATACCTCTTATAGCTGATAATTTGCGGTTAATCAAATTTTAAATCATTATAAATATTTTTATTTTAATTCAAGGATGAAAAAATGAGCAGACTGGACAATTTTATTAGTTATTTACTGGGAAATGACAAGCAGAAATATGAATCGGTGAATATTGATTCTGAAGTTCTGGATGAAATTATGGAAATTTCCAAAGAATCTTATCCTAATGAGTTTGTGGCCCTTCTCCAGGGTAAAATAAAAGATTCAGTTCTCCATATAGATGGCCTAATATTCCTTCCAGGTGAAACATCTTCTGAAGGTGCAGTAATGAAAATATTCATGCTTCCACCAATGTCCGGGTCTATTGGTTCGGTCCATTCCCATCCAGGTTACAGCAACCAGCCTTCTCAGGCAGATTACCATTTCTTTGCAAAAAATGGCCTTTTTCACATGATAATTGCTGAACCATATAATGTTGAAAATATTGCTTCTTATAATTCATTTGGTGAAAGAACTGATTTTAATACGGTTTAACTGATAAAATAGTATAATAAAATCGAATTATATTTATTTTAACTATTAACTATATTGAAAATAAAAAATAAGTTTAAGCTATACTTAATAAAATACGAGTTTGATTCTTTTTAAATAAAAAAATAAAAATATAATAGAAAATATTTAGAGATACATGGAAACAGCATCTTCAACATGTTCTAGTTTAGTAACTTCTTTTATTACATCTTCAGGAACGGTTTGGTCCACTTTAAGCACCATAACAGCTTCTCCACCGACTTCTTGGCGTCCAACTTGCATGGTAGCAATATTTATTCCATATTCACCCAGTTTTGTTCCAATGGCACCGATTGTTCCAGGTAAATCCTGATACTTGGCAATGAACATGGTTCCTTCTGGTTTGACATCGACCCAGTAATTGTTGATTTTAATTATTTTAGGTTCATCAACATAGGTTCCTTCTACTAGGTAATCACCTGCATCCGTTTTAACATGTAATACAATAATGCAG
>DAWK01000075.1 GCA_002509745.1 Methanobacteriaceae archaeon UBA349
GAAATATAATCTTCACACTCGCTTTTTATTTCATAGCCATTTTCCAAATATTTTAAGACATATACTAAAAATTGGTGGAGTTGTATCATTTCATCTTTATACATGGGTACCAGCCTCATCTCCTATTTAAAATTAGAATACGCACCTTATAGATGCTAGCTTTCTTTGAGAACGCTTAGATTAGTATGATTTTGTAGTATGAAATTAAATAATATTGTGATAAAAATTATCTAAATTAAAGATAATATTTAGTGAACATTCTTTTTTTATAATTGACATTAGATAAGGTTTTCCTTACTAAATAATTTCTAATTGATAATACTAATGACTTTTACTTAATCCTTGTTTGTTTCATATAATCTTATCTAGTTTCTAATTACTTGATTTATTATTACCTATTTAAAAAAATTATTTAATAAAATTTAATTTAAAAATAATCACTATTATTCAATTATTAGAATTATTTTTTTTATTATAAATAAATATAATAATGATTTCTTATAATCTTAATTAGTATTATGGCAATTTATATTTAATAAAAATTTATTTTATAAAATCAATTACTAAAACTATTCATTAAAAAAGACTTTATTTAATATTAAGTGTTATAACTATAAATTAGTTTATAAGATTGATACAATTTTACTGTGATTATAATGGAAATTATAGAATATAAACGTGAAGATGTTATAGAACTTGTTAAACGTTCTCAAATTGATGTTGATGATGTTTTGATTAGTGTGCAATCCATTATTAATGAAGTAAAGATTCATGGAGATAATGCACTGAGTAAATTCACAAAAAAATTTGATGGCGTTAAACTAAAGAATTTCAAGGTTTCTCAAGATGAAATAGAAACTAGTTATCAAAATTTGGAACCTGAAATTATAAATTCGCTGAAAAAAGCTTCTGAAAATATAGAAAAATTTCATCACTCACAGCTTCCTAAAGAATGGTTCCAAGAGGTTGCTCCAGGAATATGCGCAGGCCAAATAATAAGGCCCATTGAAAGTGTAGGATGCTATATTCCTGGTGGAAGAGCTGTTTATCCTTCAACAATATTAATGACAGTTATTCCGGCTAAAATAGCTGGTGTGGAAAGAATTGTGTGCTGCACTCCGCCTCAAGCTGATGGTGAAATTGGAGATGCTTTGTTAGTGGCCGCAGATTTAGCTGGTGCTGACGAGATTTATAAAGTGGGCGGTGCTCAAGCCATTGCTGCATTAGCTTATGGGACCGAAGAAATTAAGAAGGTCAATAAAATTGTAGGGCCTGGAAATATTTTTGTAACCGGGGCCAAAAAGTTGGTCTATGGCGAAGTGGATATTGATTTTCCGGCTGGACCTTCTGAAGTTCTAATAATAGCTGATGAGGCTGCTAATGCAGATTTTATTGCTTTTGATATTCTGGCTCAGGCTGAACATGATCCAAATGCTTCCTGTGTTCTGGTGACCACTTCCAGTGATCTGGCTAATGAAGTACAGAGTATTGTTCTACAAAACATTAAATATATGGAAAGAAGCAATATTATAAAAGAATCTCTGGATAAATATGGCAAAATTATTTTAACGAATTCTACTCAAGAATCTATTGATTTTACCAATGAATATGCAGCAGAACATTTAATTATCATGACTAAAGACCCTGAAGAAACACTTAAATCAGTTAAAAATGCAGGATCAATATTTTTAGGTGAATTAACTCCTGTTTCTGCAGGGGATTATGGTTCTGGAACTAATCATGTTCTTCCTACAGCAGGATGTGCTAAGATGTATTCTGGCCTTTCCACTGAATCTTTTTTAAAGAAACCAACTGTTCAAAGATTATCTAGGGAAGGTCTGGAGAATTTAAAAGATGTTGTTATTCCTTTAGCTGAATATGAAGGTCTTTTTGCCCATGCAGAATCATTTAAAAAGAGATTAAAATAATTGATTAAAATTTTCAAATATAGTTTTTAATATTCAACATGGTAATATTTTAATTTAATATTAATTTAAAATATTCTAATAATGTTTCAAATAAAAAAATAATACTTATTTAATTAATAAATTCAATTTTAGAGGTGTTCAACATTGATGAATTCATTAGGCGATTTAAGAAGAAGTCATTATTCTAAAGAAATTAATCCAGATATGAATGATGAGGAAATCCTGGTTATGGGATGGACTCATGAGATTCGAGATCTGGGTGGAATTATTTTTGTTCTTTTAAGAGACCGTGATGGTTTAGTCCAGATTACTGCTCCCAGCAAAAAGATTGAAACAGATCTTTTTGAAAAACTGCGAAAAATTAAGAAAGAATCTGTAATTGCGGTTAAAGGAAAAGTTCAGGGATCTCCCAAAGCTCCAGGTGGAGTGGAAGTTATACCTTCCGAATTGTACATATTAAATGAATCTAAACAGCCATTACCTCTGGATCCTACTGAAAAGGTTAGAGCAGAGATTGATACTCGTTTGGATTCCAGGTTTTTAGATCTTAGAAAACCATCTATTAGTTCAATTTTCAAAATTAAAAGTACTATGCTCCATTCTGTAAGAGTTTTCTTAGAGAAGAATGGATATTTAGAAATTAACACTCCTAAGTTAGTAGCTTCCGCTACAGAGGGTGGAACAGAATTATTCCCTATCACCTATTTTGAGAGGGAAGCATTCCTTGGCCAAAGCCCTCAGCTTTACAAACAGATCATGATGTCTTCGGGATTTGATCGAGTTTATGAAATAGCTCCGATATTCAGAGCAGAAGAGCATGATACCCTCAGACACTTAAATGAGGTCATTTCAATTGATATAGAATCTTCTTTCATGGATCAACACGATGTGATGGATGTTTTGGAGAAACTGGTTATTCAGTCTATTACTGATGTTACTGAAAACTGTGAAACAGAACTTGAGGTTCTGGGAAGAGATTTGCAGGTTCCAGAAACTCCATTTGAAAAAATCGAGTACGATGAATTGATTGATATGGTTAATTCTAAGGGAGTTCCAATTGAACATGGAGAAGACTTATCCCGAGCGGCAGAAAAAGCTATGGGCGAAATCATGGATGGATATTATTTCATTACAGGATGGCCAACTGAAATTAAACCATTTTATGTCCTACATGAGGAAAAAACACCTGAAAAGAGCCAGGCCTTTGATTTAATGTATAAAGATCTGGAAATATCTTCTGGTGCTACCAGAGTTCATCAGCATGACCTTTTAGTGGAAAAAATTAAAGGAAAAGGATTAAATCCGGAATCTTTTGAGAGATACTTGGCAGCTTTTGAATATGGGATGCCACCTCATGCTGGATGGGGATTAGGGGCTGAAAGGTTCAATATGACTTTAACTGGCCTTAATAACATTAGAGAAACGGTTTTATTCCCAAGAGATAGAAGAAGGTTAACTCCTTAATTTCTATCTTTTTCTAATATAATTATTTGAATTTTAAGAATTTCAACAATTTTTTTATTTTTATTATTTTTAAATATGTAATTTTCAATCAACAATAATCGCTGATTAGAACTTAAAGGATTTTGAAAATATCATGAAAATTAAAAATTCTTCTATTGATGACTCATCTAATGGAAAAAATGGAAATATTATTAGTTATAAGATTGCAGTTATTGGTGGAGGCCCTGCGGGTATAATGGCGGCAATATCTGCTGCAAAAATGTTATCCAAGAGCAGGAGTAGTCATAATAAAAAAATTAATCATAAATCTAAAATTAAAACTAAAAAAAATAATGAATTTCACGATGTTGTGTTAATTGAGAAAAATGAAACACTGGGCAAAAAACTCCTTTTAACTGGAGGAGGGCGCTGCAATATTACTAATAATTCAGATCTAAAGACTCATATTAATGCTTTTGGAAAAAATAGTTCTTTTTTAAAGCCTTCGCTTTATAATTTTGATAATAAATCTCTGCTGACTTTTTTTAAGGATAAAGGATTGGATTTCAAGGTTGAATCTCATGGAAAAGTCTATCCTGACGATGATAAATCTTCTTCTGTATTAAAATTACTAGAAGAATATCTCCAAGAATATAATGTAAGACTATTATTGGGTCACAAGGTTAGCAATATTGAAAAAAATGAGGATTATTTTGATATTTCTATGGAAAAACATTTGAAACCTCAGAAAACGTCAAATGAATTTCAGAGTAATATTAACCAAAAAAACTTTAATAGAAAAAACTCATCTATTAAATCATCTAAAGTTATTTTAGCCACCGGGGGCCTATCTTATCCATCAACGGGTTCTACTGGGGATGGAATGAAATTTGCGGAAAATTTAGGCCATAAATTAACTAAATTGAATCCTGGTTTGACACCACTAAAAGTTCAAGAGGAATGGATAAAAGATTTATCTGGGTTAAAATTTGAAAATATTGGCCTTAGCTTTAGAAAAAGTTCTAAAAAAAGAGTTTCGTATATGGGGACTATTTTATTTACTCACTTTGGCCTATCAGGTCCCGGAATTTTGGATTTGAGTCGAGAAATTTCTTTACTAACTAACTCTCATATTAATTCGCAAAATTTCATTAAAAACAATGAAAGGAACAATAAAGAGAAAATAGGACTAAATAATTTTCCAATGGAAATCTTTTTAGATTTAATTCCTGAAATATCAGTTGATGAATTAAAGGATAAATTTAATTTAGAATTTTCCAAAAATGGTAAAACTATTATAAAAAATTATTTAAAATCAATTCTTCCTAATAAGCTTATAATTCCATTTTTAACTAATTCAAATATAGATCATAATATACAACTCAGTAAAATCTCGAAAAAAGAGAAAAATAGACTAATTATTAATCTTAAGGACTTAAAAATTTATATAACTGGATTAATGCCTTTTAAAAGTAGTATGGTAACCTGTGGTGGAGTATATCATAAGAATATTCATTCAAAAACCATGGAATCAAAATTAGTCAGTGGCATGTATTTTTCTGGTGAAATAATTGAATTTTGCGGCCTAAGTGGGGGATACAATTTGCAAATGGCTTTTTCTACTGGCTATACTGCAGGTAAAAATGCTGCAACTTCATTAATCTAATTTAATTAACTTCATGAACCTGATAAGGATTTATAGTTAATTCATTTTAATAATTTTAATTTTATTATTTTAGAAATTATCTTTTTTAAAAAAATTTATTATATCCCTAACATAATAATGTATAGAATAATTAAATAAGTCTGCATATAAATTAATATTTAATAGAAAAATTCTAATGAGTTGTCAATTTTATTGATTATTCATTAATAAAAATCTAAATTTAACTAATAATATTATTTATACCTCAAAATTGAGTGATAATCATGTTCATGGGTGCATCTACTAAACAGGGCTACGAAATTGCCAATAAAAGCCGGGATATAGTTAGGTCATTAATTGGTGACAAAACCGCCTCACTATCCCCTGAAGAAAAATCTATTGTAGAGAGAATTGTTCATTCCACGGCTGATGTGGAATACGCGGATTTAACAATTATAACGGATGAATTTGTTTCTAAAAGTGTTAAATCGTTAAAAGAAGATTTGGATATTTTAACGGATATCAATATGGTTCGTGTTGGTATAAATAAATATTCTGGTGATGTTAATTGTTTTATAAGTCACCCTGATGTCATTAAAATGGCCAAAGAAAGTGAAATTACCAGAGCGGCAGCAGCAATGCAATATGCTGCAGATATGGGTTTTGAGGGGATTGTGGCCGTTGGAAATGCACCTACTGCTCTTTATAAACTCATCGAACTGATTGAAAATGGAGAAATGGATGTTAAATCTGTTGTTGGAGTTCCTGTTGGTTTTGTTGGTGCTGCTGATTCAAAAGAATCACTTTTAAAAACAAATATTGATAGTTTAATAACCAGAGGCCCTAAAGGAGGCACTCCCGTGGCTGTAGCTGCTATAAATTCCCTTATTAGTATTAGTAAAACTGGCCAGGAATAATGGTTAGTTTTGTTTAAAATTATTTTAAATATTTTATAAAGCTTATATTCTTGATTAAATGAGGAAAAACAATGAAATCTGAAGATTTATTTAAAGAATCCCAAAAATACTTGCCGGGGGGCGTAGATTCTCCAGTCAGAGCATTTAAACCATATCCATTTTTTGCAGATAAAGGAAAAGGTTCAAAACTATGGGATGTTGATGGAAATGTTTATACTGATTACTGCCTGGGTTATGGTCCTTTAATAATGGGCCATGCTCCTGAGAATATAATTGACTCAGTTTACGAGCAAATTAAAAATGGAACCACATTCGGCGCTCCTACCGAGAAAGAAATTGAATTGGCCAAATTAGTAATAAATAAAGTTCCCTGTGCAGAAATGGTTAGATTTGTAAATTCTGGAACGGAAGCAACTATGAGTGCCATAAGACTGGCCCGAGGTTTCACCGGGAAAAACAAAATTATTAAATTTGAAGGATCTTATCATGGTGCTCATGATTATGTTCTGGTAAAATCAGGTTCGGGAGCTGCATGTTTACCTGATTCTCTTGGTGTACCAGAGGATACCACAAAAAATACTCTTTCTATTCCCTTCAATGATATGAATGCACTTTTGGCATTAATTGAATTGGAAGCAGATGAAATAGCAGCTATTATAGTAGAACCAGTAATGGCCAATATTGGCTGTATTGAACCTCAGAAAGGATATTTAGAATTTTTACGTGAAATAACTGAAGAAAATAATATAATGCTTATTTTTGATGAAGTTATCACTGGTTTCAGACTTTCAGAAGGAGGAGCTCAGGAATATTTTGGTGTTACTCCAGATTTGGTAACTATGGGGAAAATAATTGGTGGTGGATTTCCTATGGGTGCTTTAGCCGGTAAAAAAGAGATAATGGAGTTCATAGCACCTTGCGGGAGTGTTTATCAAGCAGGAACTTTCAATGGAAATCCTGTTTCAGTAACTGCTGGATTGAACACACTTGAATTACTTGATAAAAAATTCTATTCTGGTTTGAATGAAAAAAGCCAGTCTTTAAGGGACGGAATCAGAGATATTTTAGAAGATAACGATTTTAATTTGAAGTTAGTTGGTTTAACATCCATGTTCCAGATTTATTTCACTGAAATTGAGGTAAAAAACTATAATGATGCTAAGACTTCTGATGTTGATAAGTTTTCTATTTATTTCCAAGAACTTCTTAAAAAGGGAATTTTCATACCACCATCTCAATTCGAGTGCTGTTTCTTATCACAAGCTCATTCTCGTGAAGATATTGAAAATACATTAAATAGTATGGAATCTGCTTTAAAAATAGTATTTTGAATTATCAATTCTTTGATTTAATTATTTATATTTATAAATTATTAAATTACAAGATAGTTTTTGAATTCTATTTTTTTTACTTAATTATTTAACATTATTTGAATTAGAATTTCAAGCGGCCAAATAATAAACTAAATTTAAAAATTAAATATAAAATGGTTTTATTTAAAGAAATAAAGAGATATTGCTAAAATAAGTAATATTATTGCTATTACTGACGCTACTTTTAGTAGGGAAATGTTTTCTTTGAAGGAATTAGATGAACTCTTTTGGTTACGAACACTGGTTCTTTTCTCTTGAATACGGGCCATAAGCTTTTTTTCTTCCTTTTCCATGGTTTCTTTAAGGTCTTTTTCATCAAACGGGTAAATGTCACTATTTCCAGAAATATTGTTTCTAGGGTTTTTTGGTTGAATAAATACTGATTTAATATTTTTATTAGGATTTTTTCCCCACATGGGGAGTTTTCCATCTTTAATCTCATTTAAAATCTCTTCCTGGATTTCAACTTTTTTGGAAAGCTCTTCGAACTGTTTTTTCCTTTTTTCAGCTTTATTCTTCAGATTAATTACCATTTCTTGAATTTCTTCATAATCAAGTTGGTCTTCTTCTAATTGTGTGGTATCCGTTCCATTTTTCTTTTTAGAAATAAAATTATGAGTTTCTTGATAGTTTAAATGCCCCCCGCATTCACACAAATCAAATTCTGAAGGTGATTCGCCTTCCTGTAACTGGTAATAACCATTACAATTCTCACAAATAAGATATCCGCCTATTGACATATTATCAATGCCACTTTCAAATAAATCCATATTTGAAACCATATCATCCCCCCGAGGACTCAACCCAATAAATAAATATCGTGTTAAAACTTGTAATTAATAAATTAATATAGTATACTATTTTGTAAATTATATCCTATTAATTTTTCTATTAATAATTAAAAAGTAGTCTCAAAATAAAAATATTAATAATGGATCTTACTTTAATTTAATAATAAAATTCTATTGAGTAATCAAAAAATAATAAAAAATAATAAAAAATAATAAAAAACTCTATTTAAAGAGTTTTTTGAATTCCTTCTGAAATCAAGAACTGGGCAAATGCGCCTTTAGGATAAACATAGATATTTCCTTGGCTATATTGATTGACTCCAACATTAATCAGGGTTAAATACTTACTTTTATCATTTTGTGTGGTATTTAATATAGCAGTCATCATTTTTTGTACTGCATTTCCACGAGAAACACCGCCTGCCTGTTCATCTCTAATTAACTGAAGTGAATTTCCACTCACATCACCAAGTCCTTCCACATATATAGGACCAATAGATCTTAAAGCGGCATCGACGGCCTCAACTTTAACTACTAGTACCACATCTGTTTTTTGGCCAGTATTAATTTCTACTATTTCCTGGGCCAGTTTAACACCTTTTTCTGTGTCATTATCCCATAAAGAATCGTGTAAACGTAATTTTGTTTCACCAATACTTTTTAAATAATCTGGAACTGGAGCAGTAGGGTGCATCATTCCTCCAGGGTAAACTTGAGTTATTTTGGTTATATTCCCATCATTTAATTTAATTATTAATGCCATATCTACGGCACCCATTCCTGGCCGGCCTTCACTGGAATCCGCACATAAGACTAGCACATTATGTTCACCTAGGGTTACATTTTCTGAAGTGGAAACATAAAGTTGATAGGCACTTACGGACAGTCCAACAATGGCCAGAAACAATATTATAATAATAATGCTCTTTTTATCCATACTTTAACCTTCTTTAATAAATTTTCTTTATAATTTTTATTTTTTTGTAATGGTATTTGAAATATTTAGTTTAATATCATGTATTTTAAAATAATTATTAACAAAAAAACAGTCTTTGTTATTTCAAGTCATTTAATTAATAAAATTCATAATATGTTAATATTCAACTAAATTAATTTATTAGAATTCAATATAAATGTTCTTGTTAATAAATAAGATTACGTTATAATAAATATATGTTTATATATAATATATTTTTTTATAGAAAAATAATAATAAAATAAAAATCAAGTGGATTTAATGAGTCATTATTCTTAAAATTTACTAAATTAAAACATTTATTAATCGAATTTCCATACTGAGCTTTAATAAAGGAATTTAAAATGAAAACAATTGTTATTGGTGTTGGTGGGAATAAGAACATTATTGAAGCTGCTAAAAAAGTAGGGGCCGAAAATCCAGAAATTAATTTTATTTTCACCAGTTCTGAAAAAGAATTATTGTCCATATTTTTAGATAAGAAGGCAGATGCTTATGTAAGAGGCTCTTTAAGTGCTTCTTTAGTCATGAAACACATTAAAAATAGTTCGGATAAAGCAGAAATTAACAATGAAATAATTGAAGAGAATAATTTTTCAAAAAAATCTGAAGCAGATGAAAAATTAATTAATTATGGAAAAATTAATCGCGCATCTGTTATAAAATTGGATAGTAATTATTTTCTATTGGCCCCGGTGGGAATTGATGAAGGCCAGAATATTG
>DAWK01000165.1 GCA_002509745.1 Methanobacteriaceae archaeon UBA349
AATTTTATATCCTTTTTCTTTATCAGTTCCTGAAAATAGGTTTCTTTCCTCGGCCAGCTGATTAATTTTTATCAGATGCCATGAAAGATTTTTTTCAATTAAATTTGCCAGAGTACTTTTCCCAACACCAGGAGTTCCAGTTATGAACACGGTTTTATTAAGGGTTTTCATGATTTAAAGATCCATATTTTGGTTCTGCAAATTTTTTAAATATTTCTAAATATCCCATGAGTGATTGGTTTTATTTCAGTTTTTCAATTAACATATTGGCGATTTTTTCTCCAGATAGGAGCATTCCACCAAAGACAGGTCCCATTCTTGGAGCTCCATATACTGCATTAGCTGCCATTCCAGCCACATAAAGATTTGGATAAACTTCGCGAGTGTTTTCCATAATGGCTGGCTCTCCTACTTCGGCCCACATTGATTTTTCACCCATAATTTTTCCGGTTGGGGTGTTTAATTTGGGACCAATTTTGTTTTGAACCACTTTAACAACTTCACAGGGGTGACCTGTGGCATCAATCACTGCTTTGGACCTAATACTTAGTGGGTCTACATGTAGCCCGCCCATTTCCACGGAACTCCAATTAAGTACGAGACCACTAATATCGTCCCCTCTAATCATAACATCCTCTATACTCATTAAATTAAAAATTTTAAGGCCTGCCTGAGTTGCTTTGGAGCAGAGGGTCGAAGTTGCTTCTACTGAATCAGACACATAGTAATTTTCCTGGTATTTTTTGGATTGGATTCCGAACTCATCTAAAATACGTTTTCCTTCTTCTTGGACAACGATTTTATTGAACATCATACCTCCTCCCCACATTCCACCACCTATGGAAAGTTTTCGTTCATATAAAGCTACTTTAAGCCCTGCTTTGGCTAGATAGTAACCTGCAGTAAGTCCGGCAGGACCTCCGCCACCAATAGCTACATCTATGTCCATGTAATCCATGAAATCATTCATAAATTCTTCTACTATTGCTCGGGATATAGTTATATCGTCTAATTCCATTTTTACACCATTAAATTTAATATTGAATAATATGTTACATATCAACAATTAAAAATTATTTATATAATTAACTATTGTTATTTATGATTATTCAATATTTCTATAAATATTTATTAATTTTAAATCCAAGTATTTTGATTATTGTAAAAATATCATGAAAATCAAAATAAATAATTTTCATATCTTAAAATGTTAATTAAACCTATTTTTTCAAAATAATTCTTAAAACATCTTTATCATTTAAAATATGGTCAAAACCCACTTTTTGGCTTTCAAATTTTACAGAACTTCCCCAAATATTAGCGTGGCGGAAATTTTTCACAAATTCCCTATGCAATTTTCCACAAACGTCTTTTACAGTAGATCCTTCTCTAATTATCAAAGGGTCTTCATAATCTGCTTTTTTGCCCTGAGGTTTTAGATAAATTCTTATTAACTTTAAGCGCTCGAATATTTCGTCTTTAAGATTGTCAATATTTATTTTTTGATCGGCAGAGATAAAAATAGCGTCCGGGAACTGTTTTTTGATTTCTTGCAAATATTCTTCATCGGCTAGATCTATCTTATTTAAAACAGCAACTGCAGGAATATAAGTTCTATTGGCCTCTAGAGCATCAATGAACTGATCTATAGTAACATCATCTCTTAATAGAACATCGGCATTATGCATCCCATATTCGTTTATAATGGATCTTATTATTTTTTCATCAAGATGGGTGAGTTTAATAGTTGATGAAACATGAACTCCGCCTAATTTATTTCGTTTAACCGTAACATCAGGCTGTTTTTCATTAGGTCTAATACCAACATCTCTTAATTCTCTTAAAATAACTTCAAGGTGTTTGGGATTAAATACATCCATTACAATGATTATAAGATCCGCACTCCGGGCTACAGATAAAATTTCTCGGCCACGGCCTTTTCCACCAGCAGCACCAGTAATTATTCCAGGAATATCAAAAATTTGAATCTTAGCACCTTTATATTCCATAACACCAGGTACTATGTCAAGTGTGGTGAATTGATAGGCTCCTACTTTAGATTCAGCATTGGTTATTTCATTGAGAAGTGTGGATTTACCCACCGATGGAAATCCTACTAGAACTACTGTTGAATCCCCCGCTTTTTTCACGTGGAATCCTTTTCCCTTAGTTCCAGAACTCTTTCTTTGAATGGATTCCTCTTTCAATTTTGATATTTTTGCCTTGAGCTTACCTATGTGATGAGAAGTAGCCTTGTTATATGGCGTTTTTGTAATTTCATCTTCAATCTTTTTGATTTTGTCGTCGATATCCATAGAACTCACGTGAAAATAATAAACTTAAAAANNTATATTCCCTCATAATGAAATTTTTATATTCCAGAAGATTCATAATAATGTAGGGTGACTTTATGAATGTTAAAGATGTGATGATCACTGAAATGAGCACTATTGATGAGAACGAAAGTCTGGAAGAACTTCTTAAAAATTCCGTAGAGAAGGGGAAGGGTAGTTTTGTAGTAACTAGCGACAATATTAAAGTGGGTATTGTTACTACTTGGGATGTGTTGGAGGCTGTTGCTGAAGGTGATGATCTAAGTGAAGTCAAAGCCCAAGAAGTAATGGAGAGAGATCTGGTAACAATTTTACCAACGGCTTCTCTTAAAGAAGCAGCACATCAAATGGTCAATCATGTGGTATGGCGCCTTTTGGTAGAAGAAGATGGTGAAATTATGGGGATGGTAAGTGCTACTGA
>DAWK01000030.1 GCA_002509745.1 Methanobacteriaceae archaeon UBA349
GGAAACAAACCCATAAAAAAACTGGACTTAAGACTTAAATGCAAAGAATGCGGTAAAGCCCACATTCAGAAAAAGTCCTTTAGAAACGGGAAAATAGAATTTGTAGCCTAGAGGTGTTATAATGGCGGCATTCCAAAATACAAAAGGTAACTTCCTAAAGGTAAAATGTATGGATTGTGGAAACCAGCAAGTGGTCTTTGATCGTGCTGCTTCCGTAGTACAGTGCATTATCTGTGGTAAAACCCTGGTAAAACCAAAGGGTGGAAAATCTCAGATTACCTCCCAAATAGTTGAAGTTTTAGATTAAATTTTTTTTTAAATTATTTTTAATTTTATTTTAAGGATTTTAGGTGTTTTTCATGGTAAGAAGAAAAAATCAATGGCCTGATGAGGGCGAACTAGTAGTAGGAACTGTACATAAGGTTTTAAACTACGGTGCCTTTGCCAGCCTGGAAGAGTACCAGGGTAAAGAGGCGTTTATTCATATTTCTGAGGTTTCCTCTGGTTGGGTAAAAAATATCCGGGATTATGTAAGAGAAAACCAGAAAATTGTTGCTCGTGTACTAAGAGTTAACCCTAAGAAAGGCCACGTGGATGTATCCATGAAGCGTATTAGGGAAGACCAGAGAACCAAAAAAATCCAGTCCTGGAAAATCGAACAAAAAGCGGAGAAGTTCCTGGAACTGGCTGGTAAAACCATGGATAAAGATCTGGACACTGCTTATAATGAAGTGGGATACCTAATGATGGATCGTTTTGGAGATATTTATGGTGCATTTGAAGCTTCTGCTGAGGAAGGCGAATCTGCCCTTATGGATGAGGGAGTTAGTGAAGAATGGGCCCAAGCCATAACTAAAATTGCCAAGAAAAACATTACTCCTCCTGAAGTCCAGATTACGGGGTACGTTGACATTAAATCATACGCTTCAAACGGCGTGGAAATCATAAAAAAAGCCCTTGAATCTGCAGAAGGCGATAATATAGTTATCCAGTGTGTAGGTGCTCCTAGATACAGATTAATTGTCAAAGCTCCGGACTATATTCAAGCAGAAAAGAATCTTAAAGATGCAGCTGATCGTTGTATAGATTTAGTAGAAGCATCTGAAGGTGAAGGAACTTTCCATCGTGAATTAGAATGATTAAACTAATTATTCATTTTAATTTTTGATTCAAGATTAATTTTCAATTAGTAATTTCAGGATATTTCTATGAAAATGAAAATGAAAAGGTGTAAATCCTGTGGGGAATATACTCTTAAGGATAGCTGCCCATATTGTGTTGGTGAAGTAGGAGTCATTTTTCCTGCTAAATATTCTCCTGAAGACAAGTATGGAAAGTATCGTAGGATTCTAAAAGAACAGATGCAGTATAGGGTTAATGAAACTAGTTAAGACACTGATTAATTGAATAAGAATATTTTTAATTCACTGTCCTACTATAACATTAAATTTAATATTCTATCAAATATTCTTTATTAATGAATATTGAGGGATAAAAATGAAGGAAACTATTATAAATATTTTAGAAGAAGTAGAGTTAAATCAACCTATTTTCATAGAAGCTCTTCCAGGTATTGGTCATGTTGGAAAACTCGCCGCAGATCACATAATTGAAGAACTGGGTGCAGTAAAAATGGCTGAAATTCATTCACCATCATTTCCTCCACAAGTACTGGTAGATGAGAATGGAATTATACATGCCATGAAAAATGAACTCTACTATCTAAAATCTGCTGGAGAAGATGAAAGAGATTACCTACTTTTGGTGGGGAATACACAGGGCTTATCTCCTGAAGGTCAATATGAAGTTTGCGGACTCATATTAGATTTAGTGGAAAAACACGGTGCTAAAGAGATATATACTCTTGGCGGACTAGCCACAGGCCAACCTGTAGAAACATGCGCTGTTTTTGGTGCTGCAACTAACAACGATCTAGCTAAAAAACTGGAAGATCATGAAGTTACTCTCAGGTCTGCAGACGGCGGTATTATTGGAGCATCTGGCCTTTTATTGGGCATGGGAACTCTCCGAGGAATGGAGGGTGTCTGTTTAATGGGTGAAACTCCAGGATATTTCATTGATGCTGAAGCAGCCAAAGCATTACTCACTGTTTTAATGTCTCTTTTAAATTTAGAAGTAGATACTGAAAGTTTAGAAGAACGTGCTATTGAGACTCGTAAAATGATTTCTAAGGCCCAGCAGATGGAACAGGAAATGGTTGAGCGTACAGCAATGCCTCCTGGTGAGGAAGATCTGAGATACATAGGATAATTCCCAATATTTTAATTTTTTTTTTTAAATTAGTTGATTATGAGTATTTTTTTTAATAAATTTTAAATTTCTATACGGAATACTGAAACTTTGCTTTAATTATATATATCTCAATAATCTAACTTCTTTTATGATAATTAATGCGGACTTGCATATTCATAGTTGTTTTTCCAGGGCCACATCAAATAACATGGTTATTGATGCCATAGCTCCTCAGGCCAAACTTAAAGGCCTTCAGTTGGTGGGAACAGGAGATGCACTTCATCCAGGATGGTTAAAAATTATAGAAGACAGCACCGCCCCTGCTGGAGACGGAATTTATTCTAAAGAGGACTGTGATTTCATTTTAACTGCTGAAGTGGAAGATAACAAAAGAGTTCACCATTTAATGATTTTACCATCTATAGAAACTGCTCATGCTGTCAGAAAAGAGATGGTTTCTGTTGATAAGGAAAAAGAAGGACGTCCCAGAGTCCGCATGAATGGAGCCCAAATAATGGATATTGTGCACGCTCATGATGGGCTTATTGGCCCAGCACACGCATTTACTCCTTGGACCAGTATGTACAAGGCCTATGATAGTTATATGGATTGTTATGGAAAAAAACCAGACTTTTTGGAGATAGGTCTTTCTGCAGATACAGATATGGCTGACACCATTAAAGAACTGGAAGATATACCATTTTTAACTAATTCTGATGCACATTCGCCATGGCCGCATCGTTTAG
>DAWK01000069.1 GCA_002509745.1 Methanobacteriaceae archaeon UBA349
AATCAAAAATTAAGGAACACTAAACTTCTGGGAACTCGGCTCTGGATTATTGCAAAATGTTTTAAAATCACAAGCATCACATGTCCTCTTCTCGGGCCTAGGATGACAGGATTTTTTAATAGTAGCCCGTTATTTTCATTAACTAAAAAGAGATGCTTCAGTTTCATATTTCTAGAATGGGCCTATAATTACGCTTCATAATCTTTAAAAAAGTAATTAAAAAGAATTATATTGCATTGGAATATTCACGCATTTTCTAGCTTAATAATTCTTCAATAGTTCGGGGTGGTGTTTTATGATCATGTATTTCGAATTGATAGCTAACATATTTAACATGGCTTTTTGATAGGCTATTGAAGAAATATAAAGACCAATTACCGCAATCAGGGCATTGGACTAATTTGATTAGTTTAGGGTTGAGTTTTAATCTCTCATGTGTGGTTTCATTATACAAGTAGAGGACTTTAGTGTCTAAATCATTTTCACTGATGATTTTTTTCTCGTCAAAATTATATGAGTTTCCATGGAGGACTTTAGTATTAATATGATATAATCCACTTGCTTTTTCCATATGGGTGGGATAAATAAGTTTTAAAGATTTGTATGCTGTTAAAACATCAAATGATTGATTAATAAACCTATCAAGTTCACAAATTGTTTTTTGTGCGAATATCTCTGGCATCGCCCCGCCATGACTTTTTTCATTTCTTTTGGCGATAATAGGGTTTAAAATTTTTATTATTTTTTTATTAGATATTTGTTTGTAGAAATTAGGTTCAAATGGCAATATTTTATAAGTTTCTTTATCAAAATTTTGATATATTCCATTTAAACGAGAATACAACCCTACCCAACTACCGAAAGACATTTTCTGGAAGTTTGAATAGTTTTCTCCAAAGATGTATTCTTTTTGTTCATGATATATGTCTTTAGGTAATGCTGATAACAAAACAATTGAGTTAAATGCGGATATTTGTTCAAATAATTTGAAATGATTTTCCAGTTGGGTGTTTTTATCACCTGAGGATTTGGTGGCTATATGGTAAGAAGTTGCAAAAGGCCAAATTAAATTTCTGTAGAACAATTTTTCATCGGTTATTTTTTCAAATTCATTCATAAGACTGAGGAGATCATTGAAATTGAATATCTCTGCATTAAAACCTTCGTATAATGTTTTTATCTTATGATAATTTTTATCAGATAAATTACTAGTTTTGACTATTTGATTCTGGGTTTTTAATACTGGAACTTCAATTAAGAGTGATTTCAATCCAGATTTATCTATTGATCTTTCAAAGGTTCCATGTGAAAAAAGATTTCTTTCATTTTTCATATTATTTGAATTTAAATAAAGTTTAAGATATTGAGGAGAAACCTCTTTGTCATTTATTATACATGGCCAATAGTTTTTCAATTTTAAATCATCAATTTCGGATTGGAAAATTACATCCTTAACAGGATTTTTTGGTATTAACATTACTTCATCCAATTCATCAAATTCTTCTTTAAAACTAACTATTTCCATTAGACTTTTAATAGGATATTTGGATTTTTCTTTTTTGGTTTTTAGCCTATCCACACTTTTGAAATATTCATAAGTCCATGAAACATTACTATCTGCTAATTTAGATACATCAACCCAAAAACCTTCAGATAAGTTTTCATGAGATTTCTCATTGAAAAAATTATCAAGTAGTTTATCTGCATTATCCGGAGAATATTTAGCAAAGAATACCTTATTTCTTTGTTTTGAATTTTTAAGAATTAGTAAACAGGTTTTTATTGTTGCCTCTGGATAAAAAGTGTCATTAGGCAAGGAAATAATGCCTTCTACAGAATAGTTTTCTAGTAAAAAAGCCCTCATAGGAAAACTATAATCAGAATAAAAAAAAGATTTTTGCTCAGGAAGGATGAAAACTAGATATCCATCATTATTTAACAATTTCAATGAAGAAAATAAGTAAGCAAACTCATTATTTAGAAATTCAAAGTCACCAACTTGCTGGGTTTCCTTTAATTGTTTAAAAGAAGGTTGAGAAACAATTAGATCAAATTTTTCTCCTAAATTGTCTTTTATCTCAAAAAAATCATCATTTATTAATTTATAATCAATATCATATTTGTCCAAATTTTCTTCAGCTATTTTAATAATATCTGGGCCAATATCCACCCCTATAAAACTTGGCCGCGTCTTTGAACGTTTATTAATCCTCCAGAAGAAGCTTCCGCTTCCACAAGCAGGATCTAGTATTCTTTGTGGTTTCCATGGTGAGACAAGTTCACTGATAAAAGAAACAATATTCTTAGGTGTATAAAAAATATTTTCTGGTGTAAAACCCGTTTTTCTCATAATAATCCCATTGTTTTATAGAAGTAATTATTATAAATTAATATTTAATTATAATATTATGTAAATAAAACAACAAATAGTTTAGTTAATATGGAGATTATCTTTGTTGGAAAAATCTGAAGATTCTTTTTCCATAGTTTTTAAGAACCCTTTAAAGTTAAACTTATTTTCTAGTTTTTCATAGATCATATCCCGGAGGAAAATAAATTTGTTGTATATTTTAAAATCATCATACTGGGCTTGTATTACACGGCCATCTTCTCTTGAAGATAAAAATCCACTAAATACCTCTTGCGGCTTACTACGAGTAAATAAGGCCACCCCCGCATAAGCCGGATTATGATAATGGTTTAAGAATAAATGGTAATCATCCATGTTTTTTAAAAGCTCTGGTATGTTTTCCATACTGGCCTTGACTTCCTGAAGGCATAATATGTCTGGCTGTTCATCAAATACTTGTTGAAGGAAGCCACTCCAAAATTTTAATAAATTTTTCATCTAATATATAGTAATTAATTTCATTATTAATTTTCGTGGGATAGATTATTAAAAAAGATTTTTAAATTTAATATAAATCTATAAATATTATAATACTTTATTAATTTATTACATGAGGGTTAGTAAAAAGAATTTAATAAAAAATAATTAATTAATAATGTCATATATCCACATATAGAAATAATTATCACTTAAAAATATGTGAAAATTATTATTATTATATAGGGGATCAATATGTTTTGTAAAAAATGTGGTCATGAAAATTCTGAAGATTCCGCTTACTGTAAAAACTGTGGAATCAATTTAAAAAAAAAGTTAATAGATGAAAACCATTTTAAAAAACCAATAAGTCGTTTTATGTATTCTATTTTCGCTTGTTTTGTTTTAATAACATCTTTGGGATTGTATTTCATGATAACTGATTCATTCTGGGCGATAAATAAAGTTCTTATTTTACAATTTGTTATTAGTTGTATTTTTGTTTACATCGTTATGAATGTCAATGATTCATTTTTCAAGGCAGTATTCTATGGAATTTTATCTGCTATGCCTTATTTAATCATATCTTATTTAACTACATTCCCACTATTAGTTCCTGCAGAATCATTAATTATTATCCTACCCTTGATTGGAATTTTGGGTTCAATTTTTAGTTTTTATGTTAAGAAGAAATCTCATGGAAGATTAGAACAGCAAACATTCAACTATTTCATAACAAATTCTACCAAAAATAATGGGTCTATAAATTTTAATGAGTTGAGAACTAGTAAATTATTTCTAAATTACCAAGCTAAAATTTTTCGTAATATTCTTATTTTCCTTACAGTTCTCACTGTCTTGGGATCTTTATTAGGTTATTCACCAATAATTGCTGCTGCAAATGCACACGATTACCCTACTTTGGCAAACTATTTAGAACATGGCAGTAAACAGGAGCAGATAACAACTATGCTGATTATTACTTTAGGTGAAACCTATTTCACTTTAGATTTTCCAGCTAATTACAATGTTAAAATTATTAAACTACTTCAAAATAAAATCGAAAGTAATTCTGATGCAGATATTCGATATAGTGCAGTTTACGCAATTTCAGCAAATTTAGTCTTTTTGAATAAGAATGAAAAAAACGCAGTTATCACTACTCTGCAAAATACTGCAAAATCTGATTCGAATGCAGAAGTAAGAAATGCAGCTTCTGAAAACTTAAAAGTTTATTATGACACACTTCAAAGTATTCAATCTATTTCCACTTCTAGAAATGAAGCATTATATAGTTAATTTGATTCACCAATGGAACTACTAAATTTGTTTATTTCAAATCAAATAACTTTATCTCAAAAGTTTAGGTTTTTAAATCATCGATTATCTAGGATTCATCAAGACCAACTAATTCTAAAATATTTTTTACTAAGTATAATTCCAGGCTGTTTAAGAAAGTATCCTAAATTAGATATTAATCTTTATTAACAAAAAAAATAATAAACAATTTTTATATATAATATTTTTGGAAAGTAAAATAAGAAATATATTTATTTTTTCCCCTTTTAAGGAACACTAAACCGCTGGCCGGAGGAACATCATCTACTAAAATGAATTTAAGAATTTTAAGAACCATGACTGTGGTTTTTCCACTTCCTGGGCCTGCTACTATGAATAATGATTCATTTGTTGGTGCGGATATGGCCTGGTTTTGTGGTGGGTTTTGGTCTTCTTGGATGTTTCTTCCCAGGTTTTGGATTACTATTTGTTGGAATTGAGGCCAGTTGATCATGTTTGTCCACCATATTCATAAAAAATTAATAGTATTGTTTAATTTATCATTTTAAAAAGTACAGCTTTAATAAATTCACCTAAATCATTTTCTTCTTTCCTATTCTCACCAGGATTCAAAGGAAAGGCCCCTACAGAAGGAATTGGTTCATTATCATTTACTTTAAAAATACCGTCTCTGGACCCAGGATATAAGACATATGCCCCTTGTGTTCTTAAAATAGCATCTTTATAAGTATGCATTTTGTAAATATCTCCATTTTTATACTTATGTGATCTTTCTTCTTCCACATCTCTTTGAGTAGCTTTTTGATTCTCTTTTTTATTAATTATTTTTTTTTCTTCATCAGAAAGTTTTTGAGATCCAATTTTATTATAAAAATCTAAAATTTCCACTTCTGAACGATATTTAGCATCAAAATGAATGAAACGTATATCTTCATCAATATCTATTAAAAGAGAATAATCAGGTTTGAATGGTAAAGAATATGATTTATTATTAGTATATCTAGAAAATAGACGATTATACATTAAAGTGATTTCTATATCTCTATCATCAATTTTTATATTAAATTTTTGAGCAGATTTTTTTCCTTTTCTAACACTTATGGACCATTCATCTTTATTTAACTTAAAAACGTCATTAAAATCTAATTTTTTGTCACTGAGTTTATTTAATACCTTAAGAAGTTTAAAATAGCACCAATATTCATATAACTCACTTAATTTCCGTTCATAACCTTTAAAATTGTCACTAATTTCATCCCAGGCCAATCTAAAAGAAAGTTCCAGACTAATGAAATATTTAAGAATATCTCGATATCCCTCTCTTTTTTGCAATACCTGCGAACTTAAAGGAGTATAATCCATCCTCCCTACATCTTTTAACCATCTTTGAGATAAGTAGTAGCCTACTTCATCACTGTAATCCAATAATTTGTCTTTAACATAACCATCTTCAGATTTTTTAATTAAATCATGAATTAGGATATCTAAAGATTCTAAGAAATGTTTAAAAAAGCGGTTTTCAGGTGTATCAATACTATCTTGATATTTTACTTGGTCAATTACATCAGGAATATAATTTTTTAAGTTTTTAGGCCATTTTGGTGGAACTTGTGGCGATTTATATAAATTTCCAGGAGTTGAAATTACTTTGATTATTTCTGATGGTCCTAAATTAGATGCAAATGAAGCAGGCACTGTTTCAACATAACTATCTAATCTTGAGTAAAGATTTCTAAATAGATATTCATAGGTTGCAGGTAAATTTTCTGGCCTAAATAAATATTCTAAGAGCATAAAATCTTCATATAAAGTGCTATTTTTCTTAGAATCTAAATTAAATGATTGGAACAAAGGAGATTTTAATTCATAAATTAAAGCTGAGCAAATTTCTGATAAATCCGCAATCATAGCAGGATATTGCTCATAATACTTGATTTTTTTAGATCTAACTTCTATGGGAATCGGAATAGATTTAATAAAGTTTTTTTCTACATCTAAGAATGATTTACCCACATAACTTCTAAAATTTAAAGTACCTGCACATCTATAAGAATAATCATCATCCATGGGGAATCTTAAGGGTTCAAAGGGATTATAAGTACTATGGGTATTTTTTAAGTGTGGTAAAACTATAAATTCGAAGGATTCATCTTTTTCAGCCTTAAATAAAACTTGATATGATGTTTCTTCAAGAAACATTAATGAAGAAAAATGGTGCTTGCCCTGCTTAGAACAGTATTGGATAGGTGTTTTATTATCTGGAATTTCTACTTGAGGAATGTTTTGGAATTTAATAGAGTCAATCTCATACTCATTTGTTATTTCAACCTTAGATAAACTAATAATAGTTAAATTTCCGAATGAATTTCCATCAGGGTCTGTTAGTTCCATAGAAACTTTTTGTTCCATAAAAAAGCCTCAGTTAATGAAAGATACATATCTTTGTTCATAAAGGACTTTTTCCATTTCCTTAAGCTTTTGATAAGAAGTATAGAATCTGATGTTGTCAGATGAATCTAAACATAATTTAGATAATTCATTTATAGCCTCACCTAGAACTCTTTCTGATCCATGAAGCTTAGGAAGCATTTTTTGTTTAATTTGAGCATCAAAATATCTTTCCCAATTGTTCCATTCTGATGGTTCTCTTTCATATTTCCAGGCGACACACATGAATCTTAAAATTTCATTGATTACCCTAAAACCAAAATCAAAACCAGCTTTTTTAAGGACATTTTGGAACGATTCCAGTTCTTCAGATAAAACATCCCAAATATTATTTCCATCAGAGGAATATACATTATCGAGAATATTTCTAAGATCATTAATATCTGCTGAACGTATTTCAAGATCTTTTAAAGGATTTTCTAGATATAATATGTCTCCTGAAGGAGCTTCCAGACTAAAATCATTATTCATATAATCTTGTGCGGAATATGTGGCAAATTCAATAGTATTGGCCCTATCCAGGACCTTAGGAGAGAACATATAAGTTGTTTCATCAACATTAACTGTTCCAGTAACTAGTATGTTTTTTGGTAATTTTAGATCTGAAGGAATTTTGCTATCCTCTTTTTCTAAATATAAAGGAATACTTTCTTCACTTTCAAGTGCTGATAAAAAGTCAGAGAAATATCTTTCCACATGTGAAAGATTCATTTCATCTAAAATTAAAAAATGAGGAAGATTTGATTTTTTAGAATCAAGAATAAGATCTAAAGCAGGAGTTGATTGATATTCATCAGTAATTAAATTGTAAAAACCAAGAATATGTCTGTTTTCAGTCCAGTTGGCTCCTACTGGGACAATTTTATATTGTGGATTTTGAGAATTAGTTAGTTCTATTTCTAAATCTATTCTTTTATTGGGATCTTCTTGAGCTAATTTTTCTAGATGTGGTTTTAGATTATTGTCATCATCAATATAGAAAATTCTAGTAGCAAGATTTAACTTTCCTTGTGAAGATATTCCATCAACTTTGATATTATAAATGCCTTCAAAATCTTCAGGTTCTACTATTTCAGTCAAGTCTTCTCTCTTAAGAGTCCAACCACCACTAGACGCAGATCTACCAACTTTCACCGATGTTTTAATACAATTATTATCTATTTTGGAGCTAGAGATATAATTTGCAAATAATTGGGCCAGTTTAGTTTTACCGGTCCCTGAGTTTCCAGTTAAGATAACAAATGGTTTTACTTTTAGTGAAAGTAAATAGTTTTCAATAGTTTCTTTATCAAAGAAATAGCCTTTTTCAACTAAATGCTCATAAAATGATGTAATATGCACACCGGTTCCAATAATATCTTCTGTATATTTTTTAGGAATTTTACCATCCCCATATTTTATTTCATATATCTTTTTTACAAATTCAAGGACATTATAAGGTAAATTTGGATCATTTATTTTTCCTATTAGGACCATTCTGGTTTCCCTATCACCATCTTGGACTAAAGTCCATTCACCTTTATAATTCTCTTCAAAATTTGTTTTTGAATAATTTCCACCTAATTTTCCCCTATGAAGTATATAATAATCATCCTTAGAGTCTTTAGCTATTACACCAGCAACTCTTCTATTAATTCCTTTAATAGGGAAGTTAATTTCACATATGATAGTTGAACTTTTTTTAGGATCGGGTTTTTCTAGGCCAAAACCATGCCAATATCTACTCCCTTCAATTTCTATGGGTTGCATCCACATTCCTAATTCATTAGACCAATATGTTTCCTCTTCATCATCTTGTCCACCAGGAAAACCAACCTTTATGTTAAAAGTTTCCTCAGAATGTTCAATTATTGAATTTAAAAAGATTTCTTGACATTTTCTAATTTCTGACTCATCTTCAACTACACTAAGTACTTTATTTTCAGCAATTGAATCATAAATTTTAATGAATTCTTTTAAGTCGTCTATCAGAATATCTTCAGTTGGTAAATCATATGTTGAATAATATTTAGCATAAATATTTCCCGCTTCATAATAAGGGGCGAAATTTCCATTTCCTAATGAGATATCACTAATCAATTCATTCGAAATCTTTTGTGGTAAATTTTCTCTAAAAGACGCAGAACTATTCAACAAATACTCTTTGGCCTTTTTATTACCATATTTATTCCTTATATCGGTTACACCTTGATTTAAGGACAAATAAACTCCTTCCATCTCTTCGGTGAATAAGTAAACAATATAATATCC
>DAWK01000160.1 GCA_002509745.1 Methanobacteriaceae archaeon UBA349
GGAGGAGCCATCCAAAATAATTATGATGGTCAATTAATTGTTAATTTTAGTCGGATTGCAGGTAACACAGCAACTTTTGGTTCTGCTATTTACAATTATAATCCAGTTAATGTAAATGCCCAGTATAATTGGTGGGGTTCTAACAATGGCCCAGTAGGAGTTAACTATGGTAATATTACTACTAATCCGTGGTTAATTCTTACTATAACTTCTAATCCGAGTGAAATATTCAATACACAAACTTCTCAAATTACCGCAGATTTATATAAAGACTCCGACGGCACAGACCACCAAAGTGAATTTTTAAAATACCCTGCACAAATACCAGTAATATTCTTAACATCTTGGGGAACTATTACTCAGTCTTCACTGGAATATGGTACAGGTACAGTCACCTATACAGCAAATGGATTAAAACCCGTTAATAATCCAGTTCAAGTATATGCAATTGTAGATAATGGATTTGCTTACACCAAGATTAATGTAGTTAAAATACCCACTCACATTGTCATGGACAATATAACCAGTTTCCCTGGCCAAAAAATCAATTTAATGGCAAATGTGACAGATCTCAATAGTACACCAGTGAATGAAGAGAATATAACTTTCAAAGTAAATGGAATCAGTGTGGGAACAGCTAACATTTTATCAGGTTTAGCTACCTTAAACTGGCAAGTACCATCTAATTGGATTGCTGGAACATACAATATAACCGCTGAATACTCGGGAACTAACTACCAAACAAATTCCACAAACAGCACACTAACACTCAACCACATACCAATCAAATTAACTTTAAACGAAGTAATGGCCTATAAAGGGAAAACTTTACAATTAACTGCTAATTTATGGGACACCTACCATAATAAGGCCATATCTGGCCAAAACGTGACATTCAAAGTTAATGGTGCCATTGTCGGATCAGGCATCACTAATTCCAATGGTATGGCCACCTTGCCTTACAATGATTTAACCGGCACAACACGTACCATAACTGCTGAATACACTGGAAACGACCAGTACAATAGTTCAACTAGTAGTGCAAAAATAATCGGAGAAAAAACCTTCACCCTAACCGTGAAAAACACAGGCAAAGCAAGAATACACGCAGTTTACTACGTCACAGTTTACAAACCAGGTACGACTAAACCAACATTTAAAAAGTATAACTTCTACCTAAACCCCGGCAAAACATCTAAATTCACCATAGGAACCTACCCCATAGGAACTGCAGTAAGCGTTGATCAATTCGTGTACAATACTGCCAGCAGCAAAAAAACAATCAGCATAACCAATACCTGGACCGCAACCGGCCTCAAAACATACACACAAAAAATCACAGTGAAAAACGCCCCAAGCAAACAAAAAAGAGCAGTTCACGCCAAAAATCGGTTCTGGATCAGCAAAAACACATTAAACGTATTAATTGTACGAAAAACGAGCCTAAAATAAAAAAATATAACATAACATATATTTTTTCTTTTCTTATTTTTTTCAATATATCAATATAAATTGCTTCAATTATTTAAAATTAAAAATTAAAGACTTATTAATGTCTTATTAAAAAATTTAGGATATTAATTGAGCTTTTATCAAACATAAAATAAAAGAATGAATTTTATATTTCAAATAATCAAAATTAATATATCAAAAATAGTTATTACGTATTCAGTCCCCGTGGGAATTCCGAAGGAGGAATATACATAATCTCAGCATATCCTTTCTTTAAAAGAAGGGCGTTGATATTCTGATTACCCACATAAACCACGGCCAAAGTCCTTCCATACTTATCATGATTTTTAGCATCATCTATATCCAGATATACTGTTTTCCCCAAACAATATGATTTCACGAAATCTTTTGCTTCTTGATATCCTGCTTGGCCCCTTTCCGGAGTGTTGACACCAGAAAAGCGTATTCTACCCACCCCAACAACATAAATGGTGTCACCATCTACCACATAATCACAGTAACCTTGTTTCTCATAATGGGCCGTAGTTGTGTTTTTGTTTAGAGAATTATTGAGATTATCTAAGCTATTTAAAGAAGAATCATTAGAAATATAATTATCTGTGTTAGAAGAAGAATCATTCCCTATGCATCCTGAAGATAAAATAGAGGATAAAATTAAACATATTATTATAATTGTAGATTTATTAAGGAAGTTTTTTATTGGCATTGTTGTAAGATTATATTATTGAAACAATATAATTATTTTTAATTAAATTTAGTATTCAGTTGTTATTTAGACATTTATTGTTTTATGGAATCCACCCAGGCCAAATATAATAAATCAATTAATTAAAAATGATTAATGGTGTTTTAAAATGAATTTTCAGGTTTCAAAAGAAAAAGAAAATCTTAGAAATCATATATGGGAATTAATAAATGAAAATGGAATTTCAAAAAGGCCTGAAGGAGATTATGGTAGGATACCTAACTTTAAAGGAGCAAAAATTGCTGCAGAAAGATTAAGTAGGACTATAGAATGGTCAAATTCTAAATTAATATTTTGCAGTCCGGATTCAGCCCAAGAATATATCAGAAAACTTGCATTAAACCAAAATAAAGATTTAATCATGGCCACCCCCAAATTAGAACATGGATATCTTTTAATTGAAGGTGAATCTTTAAAAGAAAATAATAAAGAAATAGCTTCCACCATAAAAGGGGCCTTTAAATATGGAAAATCAATATCTAAAATTCCGCATGTAGATATGGTCATAGAAGGATCCGTGGCTGTGGATATGAATGGAAATAGACTGGGGAAAGGTGGGGGTTATGCTGATAAGGAAATTTATGAATTATTAAATCAGAAATCAGTAAATAAGCAAACTCCTATGGTCACCACTATTCATCCTTTGCAAATAGTAAGTAATGTGCCCGTGGAAATCCATGATCAAAAAATTAACATTATAGTTACTCCCAATGAAGTTATTAGATTATTATTAGATCCTAAAATTGCATTGGTGAAATAAATAATAAAAATAATAAATTAATTACAATAAAAATTAATGAGTTTATTAAAGATTAATAATACATTAAATAATGAATTTATCAATTAAAATAAGGTCTGATAATGAATTTAAAAAATATTGATTGGAAAGAAATTATTATAGCCATAATATTCAGCATTATTCTTACAATTCTCCTTAAATTATCCAATATAATACCTTAAATATCACCAATTATGTCGTTTTAGGATAATAATTTATTGAATTCAACCAAAATGGCCAAAAATAAAATAAACTACAATAAAGCGGATTAATATGCACAATAAAAATTCTAAAAATCATCCTACTATTAAAGGAGCCAAAATAATAGATGGAAAATTAAATTTTCCAATAAGCTGGTTAAATCAACAGGGTTACTGTGAATATAGCATATATCTTGAATACATGGAAGGAATAAGTACATTACCCACCCCAGAAATGATGAAAGGCCAAGAAATTCACCAGGAACTGGAAGATAAATTCAAAGAAGAAGCAGTCCCCGCCACATTTGCAGAAATGATGGAACTTTCCCAAAAGGAAGAATTATTATCCCGAGAAGTATGGGTAGTTTCGCCAGAATATGGCATAAGAGGTTTTATTGATGAAATATGGTTAACTCCCGATGAATTTATTATAATCGATGATAAACCAGGTACCGTAGCCTATTATTCCACCATTAATCAAGTTTTTGGTTATTGCCTTGCATTTAAAGATCTAATTGAGATAAATAGTGAAATAAGTAATGGGCGTAAAATAAGAGCTGCTCTAAGAGAAAGAGGAACAGATAACATTTTTTGGAGTGCGGAATTTGACCCAGCAGCCGAAAAGAAGATAAAAACTCTTATTAAACGTATGCAAGATTTATTAAATGGTTCTAAGGCATTTTTACCTACAGATAATCCTCGAAAATGTGCTAAGTGCCGTTTTAGTAGTTACTGTGAATTTAAATAAATTCGCTGGATTATACTAAAATATTTTATAAAATAGAATTTTAAGACAAAATAATAATTAGATAATCAGATAGTTATAAATCAAATACCCAATATATTATATTAAAACTAAGAAAATTTAATTAATTACTCATATTAATAGGATACTTTAAATGTATCCTCTTACTAATAGTATGTTAACGACTGATTTTTGATTATTTGCTAATTTTGTTTTATTTTAAAATAGCCTTAAATAATTAATTATCATATTTTTAGAATTTGTATATTTTGTAAAATAAGGAAGANNATTAAAAAAGCTATTGTAGACATGGGATTTGAAGAAGCTACTCCAATTCAGTCTCTCACTATTCCCATAGCATTAACCGGTAAAGATATTATTGGACAGGCCCAAACTGGTACTGGAAAAACCGCAGCATTTGGTATTCCTCTTCTGGAAAATGTTTACATTCCTGATCGCACNNGAGAATTATGTATTCAAGTAGCTGAAGAAGTAGGAAGAATTTCAGCACACATGGAAAGAGTTAAAGTACTACCAATTTATGGTGGACAGCCTATTGGAAGGCAAATCAGAGCACTCAATAAAGGAGTGCATGTTGTTATTGGTACTCCAGGAAGAGTAATCGACCACATCCAGAGAGGTACTCTTAAATTAGATGGTGTGGAAATGGTTGTTCTGGATGAAGCAGATGAAATGCTAGATATGGGATTCCGGGACGATATAGAAGAAATTCTAAGACACGTTCCTAAGAAAAGGCAGACCCTATTATTCTCTGCTACCATGTCCAAGGACATTTTAAGACTCACTAAAAAATATCAGAAAAATCCAAAACTGATTAAAGTTGCTCATCACCAACTTACTGCTCCTGAAATCGAGCAAATCTATTTTGAAGCAAAAGAAAAAATGAAGACAGAAGTACTGTCCCGTGTAATGGATGTTCACGATATTAAATTGGCCTTAGTATTCTGTAACACAAAACGCCGAGTAGATAGGTTAGTAAAAGACTTAAAAACTCGAGGATACTTCGTAGATGGTATTCACGGCGACATGAGACAGGGCCAAAGAGATAAGGTCATGAACAAATACCGTAATGGTAAAATAGACATTCTGGTGGCCACTGATGTTGCAGCCAGAGGAATCGACGTGCCTGATGTGGAAGCAGTATTCAACTACGACGTACCTAACGACAATGAATATTATGTGCACCGGATTGGTCGAACTGGACGTGCTGGTAAAAAAGGACAGGCTTTTACCTTTGTAGCAGGTAAAGAAATCTACAAATTAAGAGATATCCAAAGATTTACCAAAACTAAAATCCAACAACAACAAATTCCTTCACTAAAAGATGTTGACAAGCTTAAAACAGATATGATTCTGGAAAAAGTTAAAGCAACTATCGATAATGAAGATTTAAGTAAATGTGTTCACAACGTGGAGCGATTAATAGAAGTCGGTTATAACTCTGTAGATATATCAGCTGCCCTATTGAAGATTGCTAACGATAAAAACACTAATTAAGTAAATTTTTAATTATAAAAATTTATTTTTTAAATTTTTGTTTTAGATATTTTTTTAAATTCGATTTTATATTTTTCATTAACTATTTTCTTTTATAGAAATTTTCTTTTTAATTCATTCTTAATTATCTTTTCTAATTCCTTTGTTTGAATTAAAAATATTCTCGTTATTTATAATATAACCCCTTAAATCAATTTTTAATTATTTACACTTATTTTAATAAAATAGGTCAATTTAATTATTAAACTCATGAAAAGCTTTTTATTGGATAAAATCCCTATTAAATAAAAGTAAAAGATTAAAAGAGATTTAAATGAAATTAAAGAACACTTTAGGATTATTAGGAATAATTGGATTTTTAATTGTGGCTTACATGTTCATTGAGCCCTACTGGATTGAAACCAAGGAATTGAACATTGAATCCAGTCAAATACCATCCCAGTTCGATGGCAAGAAAATCGTTTTTATCAGTGATATTCATCACGGGCCATTTTTTGATAAAAATAGAGTCAATGATCTTGTAAATCAAGTCAATAACTTAAATCCGGACCTTATTTTATTAGGAGGGGACTATGTTAGTGGTAACTCCACCTACATTGCTCCAGTATTCTCGTCTCTGGCCAAATTAAAAGCACCTTTAGGAGTTTATGCAGTTCTAGGGAATAGTGACCCACAGTACTGGACTTTAAACACCATACCTAAATCAAATATGACCTACATTGGTAACAAAGGAACATGGATAGAGTTAAATGGTGCCCAAATCAGATTAGGTGGAGTTGGGGATTATAACAATGGTGCTCAAATACAAAATGCCACTATAGGTCCAGTTACCGCGCAGGATTTTGTTATTTTATTATCACACAATCCGGATTATTTCCCCGAAGTAAATAAAAACAAAGTGGACCTAGTATTATCTGGCCATACCCATGGAGGACAAGTAACATTTTTTGGCCTTTTGGCTCCGGTTGTTTATTCAGATTATGGAAATAAATATCGTACCGGAATTATAAATGAAGATAACTCTACTATGATTGTGAGTAATGGAATAGGAACCGTTTACGCACCTATCAGGTTCTTTGCCAGACCTCAGATATATGTAATAACCCTAAAAAGAACCACTTAATTTTTTATTTTATAGTTATGATTTTTTATTTATTTTATTATTGAGAATCAAAAAGAATTAGAATAGATATATGACATTAAATAAAATCAAACAGGATGAAAATAATTATAAATCAAACAATTAGTCAATCTGCAAATCTTTTTTGAAATTCTCAAATCCTATTTTTTCTATATAATACCCCAGCCGTCTTTTGGTGTCTACTTTCCCATAATAATTAAAAATTTTATCAATTAATTCAATAGCATCCTCATGACAAAGGTTTTTTGCAATTTTTTCCCCAATCATAGGTTTTCTTCCACTATTACCCCCAACCATAACATTCCAACCATTTTTGTGCCAATTAGACCAATATCCCTGACAGCAGACATAGCACAGGAGTTTGGACATCCACTTACTCCAATTTTAGCCTTATTAGGCAAAGAACTTCCCATAAATTTATCATCAATGGCCATTCCCATCTTAATAGTATCCTGTTCCCCTTTTTTACAATGAATTATTCCTGGACAGAATTTAGAAGATCTCACCACTTTGCCAATGAATCCACCAGGTTTCATACCTAATTCTTTCCAAATATCATCAAGATTATCTTTGGGCAGACCAATAACAGCAACTCTTTGTTCAGGAGTAATTTTAAATGTTTTAGCATTATATTTCTCTGCTATATCTACCATTTTTTTCAAATCTTCCACTGAAATGATACCACCAGGAAGATAAGGAATTATTGCATAAGTTTTCATGTCTCTTTGTAGTGCAGCACCTTTTTCAGGAATATTTTCTAACATAATATTGCTTTATATAATTTAATTATACATTTATTATTGAATAATAATTTAATAGATTAAGATTAATAAACCTGATTTAAGCACTTAATTAATAAATAATTTGATTAAAAACTTTTTAATATCATCATGAATAATTTCAAATAATAATTTAAGCATTCCATATTCACTGGAATCATAATGAATCATAATATTATTATAGATACTAATATCTGGTTTAAATAACAAATATTATATTAATTCAGGAGTATTAAATCAAATGTTTATTCAGGGGATTAAAATGATAAAAAAAGCAGAACTGGTGGAACAGATAGAAAAAACAGACCTTGAAATTGCTAATAGTTCTAAAGATACTTGGGAAAAGAATATTTATTTAGATGATGAAAAAGTCCTAATTGTTGGATATGAAAAAGAAGAAAACTTTGAAAAGGAAGATCCTGAAGAAGAAACTGTTACTACCTATATCTGGTATTGGGAGTTAAGAAATTCTGAAAACTGGGAACTGCTATTTGAAAATCGCAACCAAAAGTTTAGCTTTTGCGAATCAGAGCATGGAACATTCAGTGATGATGACAAAATAGAAGATGTAGTGGGAGATATTGATGAAGGAGAAATATGCACCTGGAGTGAACAGGACCATATCGAAGACATTTCCGATGAAATTGCGGATGTAACCATGGAATGGTTAAAAAAACTTTAATTAATCCTGCTTTAAAAAAGTCTTAAAAGATATAAAATAAGAAAAAATTGAATAAAAATAAAAAATTATTCCTCTTTTTTCTCATCAAGGCCCCATTTTTTTCTAAATTTCAATTTCTGCTTGGCATTCATCCAGTGGCTACCATCACAATAAGGTTTGTTTTCTGATTTACCGCAGCGACACAGAGTTACCCTATTCCGGATTTCATATTCTGTTCCATCAGCAGATTCAATGGTAACTCCACCCCTGACCCATATTGGTCCTTCACAGCTCTTTTGAGGGTCATGTATAAGTACAATAGAAGGTTCATATTCTTTTTCAAAAGCTTGACCTGTTTTTTTGTCCCACAACACCAGTCTCCCAGAAGGACAGACCATAGCCTCTTCAATGGCTATTTGACGAGCTTCTGGATCATTTGATTTTTTTATATTCTCTCTTATGCCCCCTGCCCTTAGACAAAACCGGGAATGGTCGCAAAATTCATATAAATCAGTTAATTTGAGCTCAGGGCCTTCAAATATATCTGCTTTTTCCATATAAGTTTTTTTACGGGCATTTTCGGTTCCATCGAAACCAGCTGCAGTATGAGTTCCATCACAATATGGCTTTTTTTTAGACTCGCCACAACGGCATAAAGTATAAGTTTCTTGTGGGGGAAATTGACGAATATCCTGTAATTCCCTGGTGTGTCCTGCCTCATCAGTAATTAATTTCTGTTCATAAAGGGGAACCCCACCAGTAACAATATATGGGCCATTTTTAGTTATTTTAATTTTCATTTTATCTTTTTCAGCCATATGAATCCTTTATTAATTATATTTCATTTATTATTTTTAATTAATTGTTTGTAAAATAAAAAAATAAAAAAATTTTTTAAAAAATAATTTTTATTTTCCTTTAACAACATTATTACTGTTTCTTTTAGCCTTTGCTGCAAAAATACCTATGAAACACATTATAGTGAAAATTGTGAAACAGATAGGTATGCTTTTTAATAGAATAGCATATGATTCTGGTGAAATAACAACCCTACCCATTACAAAAGCAAAAACTAGAGTTACAATCCCAACACTGAATGTCTGACCTATTAAACGCATGGAACTAACCGTAGCAGATGCTATTCCATAGTATTTTCTCTCTACCGAGCCCATAATAGCATTGGTATTAGGTGAAGAAAACAATCCAAAACCAAGACCCAGAATCATTAAAGCCACAATAATTAGCTCCAAACTAGTATTTTGATTGATTAATGAAAGAATAAAAAGTCCCACTGTGGTAATGGCCATTCCCATAGTAGCTAAAAGTTGTGGATCTTTTTTATCAGAAAGACGACCAGCCATAGGTGCTACAATAGCCATTATTATGGGTTGGGCCACCAGAATCAGTCCTGTAGTCTGGGCATCAAATGCTTTAATGTATTGTAAGTAGTAGCTCAAAAGAAGAGACACTGCAAAGGTTGAACTGTAATTTATTAATGCAGCCAAGCTGGAAAATGCAAAAGTATAATTTTTAAAGAGTTTCATATTGAATACCGGGCTAGAATGACTTAATTCCCACTTTACAAATGTTAATAATAATAAAACTCCTATTAAAAGCATCCAGATTCCGGATGTATCTGGAAGAAGTGAAAATCCATACATCAACAAAAATAGTGCAACAGAATAAAATGCGGAGCCAATAAAATCGAATTTCTCGCCCTTAGCATCAGCCCACTCGTCTTTGAGTTTACCCAGTACAATGGCCAGAGTTAAAATACCAATAGGTACTGTGAACCAGAATATGCTAGGCCATCCTAAATAATAGGTAAATAATCCGCCCAATACTGGACCTAATGACAGTCCAATATAAACTACAGCTATATTTATCCCAATTACTTTTCCTCTGTCTTGAGGAGGATAAACCCGAGTTAAAAGGGCCAGACCTGTTACAAACATCATGGCAGATCCAATTCCCTGGAAAACCCTGAAAATGATTAAATCCATGGCATTAGGTGCCAATGCAGATAAAATCGAGAAAACAGTGAAAATAAGCATTCCATAGGTAAATATTTTTTTCATACCATATATTTCAGATATTCTACCAAATGGAACGGCAAATATAGCTGCTGCCAGAAGATATGAAGCAGGTATCCAGTTTTGAACTATAGCATCAATTTTAAACTGTGCTGCTATAGCAGGAAGAGCAACATTCACTGATGCACCCATAAATGGAGTTAAAAAAGATGAAAGGGCAGCTATAATGAGCACATAATGTTTCACTGATATTTTCTGCATGTTTTATCTCCAATGATTAAAATATGCCTATTAATAATATATATTTTCTTATAAAACAAGATTTTTTTTAATTGATAATAAACCCTAAAAAATATTTTTCTTTAAATTATTGAATATATTTACATTCCTTTATTTTAGCCAAAATACTTGGTCACATGGAATAAAATAAAGTTAAAATATATGATATTATAATTAAAATTACTCAAATAGACTGATTAAATTAAGTTTGAGTTGATGCTATGAAAGAAGGTGAAAACTGCGGGAAAAAATTTAATAAAGAAGATTTTTATAAATTAAAATTTAAATAAGAATTTATAGGGCATTTTACAGACGAAATATGGCATTTTAATGAATTAACCATTTGCCCAGAATGTTTTTAATCCAGCAAAGAAAAATGTTATTCCTGATAAAACTTAAGATTATTCTAATGAATCAACTAATATAATAAATAAAGCTAAAACTTCTAAAAAACATCACAAATAATTATTCAACTAATTTAATTAATTTAATATCATTTAAAATTCTAATTAAAATAATGAAAAAAGAGAATATAAAATTTATTAACTACTATTAATTTTAATTCTATAATCTGTTAAAAAAGAGAATATAAAATTCCTCTTAAAATATTAAAAGGAATTATTTTTTAATGAAAGGGGCTTCCAATCCGGCCATTTTCACACCAGTTAGGACTGATGACTCGATAGTTAATGCACGAAGATCGTCCTTTTCCAGTTTGCTCACATCAGTATTTCCTGCCTGCTGGGTAAGCATGCAAGCTTCTTCAGTCATGGCTTCTATGTAGCGGGCCACCTTTTTACCACCTTCCACATAGTCCAGTCTCCTTCTAAATTGAGGATTCTGTGTAGCAATACCTTTCCTACAGGTTCCAGTGTAACACTTTTGACAAACACGGCAGCCTATGGAAACAAGCGCCGAAGTTGCGATGTATGCTGCATCTGCACCTAAAGCAATGGCCTTGGCCACATCTGCACCATTTCTGATACCTCCTGCAGCTACAAGACTTACTTTTTCCCTCAGGTTGATATGTTTTAATGCTTCATCTGCTTCCACAATTCCTGCAATAGTTGGAACACCAGAGTGTTCAGTTACTATATCCGGACCAGCACCAGTTCCTCCCTGCATACCATCCACTACAATTATGTCTGCTCCAGCTTTAGCAGCGATTTTTACATCGTCACTAACTCTTCCAGAGGTGAATTTAACCATGATTGGAACTTTCCAGTCGCTGATTTCTCTTAACTGAGAAATCTTCATGCTCAAATCTTCTGGACCTACAATATCCATGTGTCGGGCCGGGCTTAGAGCATCACTTCCTTCAGGAATCATTCGTATTTTAGATACCTCTGCGGTAACTTTTTCACCTAAAAGGTGTCCTCCCATACCTGATTTTGCTCCCTGACCAATTTTAATCTCAATGGCCTCTGAATTGTTCAGGTATTCTGCAGATACACCAAATCGACCAGATGCATATTGGGCAATTAATTTAGAAGCATATTTACGTTCTTCTGGAAGCATTCCACCTTCACCAGTGTTGGTAGCTGTTCCAGCAAGAGTAGCTCCCATAGCCAGAGCAATTTTGGCTTCTTTACTTAGTGCACCAAATGACATGGCGGCAATCATAATAGGTGTGTCCAGTACCAGTGGGTTTTCAGCGTAACGACTTCCTAAAACCACTTTGGTGTTGCATGGTTCCCGATACTTATCAATAGGCGGCCTGGAAACCTGGGCCGGTACAATTACCAGATCATCAAATGTAGGTATGATACGGGTTGCACCACATCCCCTAACTTTGTAGGATCCTTCGTTAGATTTTCTCTGTATTTCCAATAGATCTGAGAATGACCAAACATTACGAGTATCTTCTGGCACTGCATTTACTTCAATTGCATCGTTAGGACACATTTCTTCACATATACGGCATCCCACACAGTTTTCATGGTGAAGTGGGTAAGGTTGATCCCCAACTATTTCATAAACATCATGAGGACAGTTGTTATAACAGGAGTAACAGTTTTTACATTGACTTTCGTCCCGGTTGTCACATAAGTACCAGCAGCATCCAGGCCTGTCAAAATTTCTCATACAGAGCTCTTTACTTCTTTCTACTTTGAAAGGCATTATGATCCCCCATTAGATTTTAATTTATTGGATCCTGATTCACTAAATGAATTATTTTTTAATGAATTATTTTGTTCAGCTTTTAATGGTTTAAAAATGGGACAAGCAGAATATTTAGTCCCTGAAGCTTTAACAATTGCCTCCACATCACCAGTAAGTCCGGGTTTTGGTTTCCATGGGTCATGGGCACTTTTATCTACTATTAATGCCTCTTCAACTACTTTGCTAGAAACTGCAAAGCTTAATATAGAAGTAACAACTCCCCCATCCTGACCCTGGAACATGGCAGCCTTGGCAGAGACTATTTTAATATAATCTCCAAAGGCAGATTTTTCAGCGTCATGACTAACCATATTATCCGGAACGTAAGTTCTAGGACAGGCCACATAACAGGCATTACAACCTTCTGGGCATTTTCCTTTTACTTCTGGTTTTCTACCATTTATTTCTACAATATTTTCAGGACATGACAATAAACAGGCCCCACAAAGAACGCATGCACCAACATCAATAACATCGCTTTTAAGGTCTGCAAATTGACTATCTGCAATTTCTTCCAAGTATTCTCCTTCAGGCATTATTCTCCAGTATAAAACTGGGCGAGCCATGTTTTCCCGTTTTTTAATTTCTTTTAAGTTTTCAGATTTCTTTTTAAGGGCTAATCTTTCCATTAGTTTAATACCGGAATCAGAAATAGGTTTAGTTTCAATGTACTTAGCTTCCTCAGCATTTTCCATTAATTCTAATCCTTTTTCATTACGAATTATGACTGTGGACCATCCTTCTGGTGATCCGACCGAACCTACTGACAAGTCAGACTGTTCAGAAGTGAAGTCCATACATATCTGGCAGCTCTTTCGGATGCAAGTTTTAGCTTCATCTAAAGATATTTTGAATACTTGATCTTCAGTGAGATATAACCATAAATAGCCCTTTTCAATACGACACTGGTTCACATCCTTTAAATCAATGTCGTGCTTTTTCAAAAGTTCCTTCAAATAACTGTAGGAAAAGTTTTCCATACAGAAAAGGCCTATTTTCAAATCTATTGGTAAATCTCCCAAATGACCCGAATAATCATCCATAATAGAAGCGGCCATTATTTGGCAGGGGGTTCCGGTCATAGCGATTTTCTCCGAACAATTGCCCGCTTGTATTTCAGCTTGATTTTTAACAGAGTTATTATTCATTATCCTTCCTCCGAATCTTGACCATAGAACGGTCTTTTACTCCTTGGGACTATTTTACGGAAGTTATCATATTTTGAATCATCTAATTCAAAACCATAAGAAGGTAAGAGTTCCTTCAATTCCTTTTTATCTTCCTCGTCTATTTCTTCTATTTTAGCATTTTTTCCCAGGCTCTTAATTTCACCTAGAACGTAAATAGCTCCCCTTATGATAGATTCTCCTGCATCTTCAGCCAAATCACCCAGGATGATAATTCTACCACCCATCATAAATATACCCGTCATAAATCCAGAATTTCCACCGATAATTACGGTTCCATTCTTCATTATTTCTCCAGTACGAGATCCAACATCCCTTCGTACCACTACAGTTCCACCATATATTCCCTGACCTACACCATCTCCAGCAGACCCTTCAACAATCACTTCGCCCTCAGTCATGTTATCTGCTGGAAACCATCCTGCATTACCATTTATTTTTATACGAGCGTTGTGAGTCATAGTTCCTACAAAGTATCCTGCCGAACCTTCAATGACTAGTTCCACATCATTTGTAAGGCCAGCAGCAAGGTAATGCTTGGCATCAGGATTTTTCAGGATAATTCTATCATATTCCTGACTCATATCCCGTATAGCACGGTTTATTTCCCTGGGAGTTTTTGATTGAGCGTCAATTTCTATTTCCCTCATTAAATCACCTTCATATATAATCATGCGAATAATATCAAATTTAAATTATTAAATTTCGTAAACCCTAACTTCTCCAGGGGAAATCTGTTCCACATTCTGAGTATCCATTACTTCTCTCAGGGAAACTTCTTCTGAGGCGATGGCAAATACATCATCGTTTTCAGACATTACTCCCGGACGAAGTCCCAGTTGATCTTTGGCAATTCCTACACCATTAGGAGTCCCTATAATGTAAGAAAACGGCCCATCCATGTCTTTAACAGATTGTTCCAGAGCTTCTTCTAAAGAATATCCATTGTCCAATTTATCGGCCACATAATGCACAATACATTCCGTATCATTATTAGTTTCAAATATGTGTCCTTTACGTTCCAGAGGGTCCCTTATTTTCCAGTAGTTAGTTATCTGGCCGTTGTGAACAACAGTTATGTCAGGTATAATATAGGTCTGGAAAGGGTGGGCGTGATATCTATCTACCAGACTTTCAGTGGAAAATCGAGTGTGGCCAATAGCATGAGTTCCCATTTTTGACCAGGTGTCATATCTATCCGCAATTTCTAAGACAGAGCCTACATCTTTAATCATTTCAAATGAATGACTACCATTTAGTACCATAACATCTTCCAGTTTGTCAATATCCATAATCAGGGGTTTTAACTGGGAAAATTCATTCAGAGAAATTTTACATCGATAGATGTTGAAATTTTCCACAGAAGGAATTATTTCTTCAGATTTTATAGGGCTAACAAATTCCACTATTTCTTTAACAGATTCAATTAGTCCTGGTCTTTCTTTAACTTCAATATTGAGTAAATACTCGTTATTTTCAAGGCCTAATCCCCCATATAGAGAAAACCCTGCGGAATCAGGACCTCTGTGTTGTAGAGCATTTAGCATTTTTGTCATGTCGCTTCCCACGGGGTGAAGCTTTTTATCTTTATAAACTACGCCTGCAATTCCACACACTATAATACCTCCTTTATAAAGTATTCATGTAATCTAGTATCTTCAGTAAGTTCTGGATGAAATGCCAGGGCCATATTTTTCCCCTGCTTCACCCCAATAATTATATCATCAATTTTAGAAATTATCTGAACATCCTCCCATACTTTTTCTATGGCCGGGGCTCGGATGAAAACTCCAGTATATTTTCCACCTAATATCTCTATTTCTTGCTCAAAAGAATCTTTTTGACGGCCAAAAGCATTTCTTTTGACTCGCATATCCATTAAATCTAACAAAGGTTGTTCATAATCAGTTTCTTTAGCCAATAGCACCATTCCAGCACAAGTTCCAAAAACTGGAATCTTATTTTGAATTATAATATCTTTTATTCCATTTTCCACCATCAATTTACCAATGACAGTGCTTTCTCCACCAGATATTATTATTCCATTACATTGAGAAGCATCTTCAGCCGTTCTCACATTCAGTAACTGGTATTCAACTTTCAGATTTTCCAGAGCTTTCTGAGCAATCTGAAAATGCTCTGAAACATCTCCCTGCAAATTTAAGATTCCAATTCGTATCATTTTTGCTCCTTCACTATTTTTGATGGGTTTTTTATAAGATTATGAATTAGATTTACCTATTATAGTTAAAGATAAGCTGTAATTTTATAAAATCATAATCTAAGTAATCACATATTATTTAAATAATGATATATAAACCTACCGGAAAATCATTGCCGACTGGAGTTATTTTCTGAATTTTGATTTCTATATTCCAGTATTAATGTACAATGTTCAGAAATATATTAGTTAAATATAGTATAACTGAACGATGATATAAATATTTGCTTCGATTTTTAAAAATATTTAGTAAACAAAATAAGTATAAATTATTGTATTTCTAAAGTAATTATACTTAAATTATCATATAACTAAACTAAAAATCAAAAAATAGTAAATTTTTTTAAACATTATTCAAATTATATAAAATTATCAAAAAATTAAGGTAATATTCAATCATTTATTAATAAAAATATTATATCCTACATTATGCTCCGATTGTTCCAGAAAAAGTATATTAATATCAAATATACATTAAATAAAAAAAATAAACAATTAAATGTCTGCCGCTTTAAAAACATCGTCAGTCAAAGATTTAACCACATCAGCAGCTTTAAGAAAAGCTTTAATTTCATAATCACTCATTTTTATGGGAATGATCTCTTCGATACCCTTCGCACCGACTTTAGCAGGTACTCCCAGACATACACCTTTAACGCCCTCAATTTCACCATCAAGGTATGCGCTAACGGTCAAGATTCTTTTTTGATCATTTAAGATGGTAGTTACAATATTAGAAATTGCATAAGCTGGGCCAAATTCAGTTGCTCCTTTTCTAATAATTACTTCTTCCCCTGCGCTTTTAACCTTCTCTATAATGTTCCCCATATCAAAATCATGATAATTAGAGAAATATTTGAGTAAAATACCACCAATAGATGTTGAACTTAAAAGAGGAACCATATTTGCCCCATGTTCTCCAATAACCCTGGATCTTACTTCACTAACATTTATATTGAAGTGGCGGGCAATGAAAGTTTTAAGACGCAAAGAATCCAGGTGATTACCCAAACCAATAACACGGGTTTTATCCATTCCAGAAGCTTTTAAAGCCACATGAGTCATTACATCTACAGGATTACTCACTACAAGCAATATAGAATCGGGAGCATATTTAGCAACTGCTTTCGCATATTTTGCAACAATTTTAGCATTGGGAATAGCCAAGTCCATCCTTGACATACCTTCTTTTCGAGCAATACCTGATGTCAAAACAATAATATTAGAACCAGCCAAATCTTCCAGATTACTAGTTGACTTAATATCAACATGAACATCTTTTGCTGCTAAAGCATCATACATGTCCATAGCTTCCCCTTTAATCTTATCTAAACTTTCTTCTCTAGAAACAAGGACCAACTCTCTAAGTGAATATTCTTCTGCCAAACAAAAGGCAGCAGAACTTCCAACCTTTCCTGAAGCTCCAATTACACTTACTTTCAAATAAACACCTGTTTAAGTTAATTACTGTATTATCTATTATTTTTTATTATCTTTAACAAATTGAGATGAGCTAGATATTAATGATGCTCAATGAATAATAGAAATTTATATATTAATCTTAATTTTCATTTAACCCTGAAAATTGGGTACTTTAAATAAATTAAAAATTCAGAAAGCCATTAAGGCCCAGAATTTAATATAATAAATTAAAATTAAGATGATAACCCAAATTAATTATCATCTTTATTCAAATAATTAGAAGCAACTTTTTTAGTATATGTTCCTTCGCCCTTAGCAACTTCTTTTAATGCACTTTCGGCTTTTTCACCACCAATATTACCTAAAGCCCAGGTAGCACCGCCCCTTACAAATCCACTTTCATCATTTAAAACACCTATTAAAGGCTCAACAGCTCTAGGGTCTTTTATATTACCTAAAGCCCAAGTGGCTGCACCTCTAACTTTCCAATCATCATCTGAGAGAATATTTATCAAAGGTTCAACTGCATCAGTCCCCATTTGAGCCAAAGCACCTGAAGCATCTCTGCGAACCCACTTATTATCATCTTTCAAAGTTTTAATCAGGGGTTCAATTGCTTTAGAATCCCCAATGACCCCTAAAGCCTTAGCAGCACCCATTCTAACATATTTATTCGGACTATCAAGGACATCAATGAGTGGATCAACAGCAGGATTTCCGATTTCTTCTAAAAGTTCAATAACCTGCACTCTAACGTGTTCATCATCTTCCTGTAAAGATTCGATGAGTCTAATCACATTTTCTTTTTTCTCCATTTTTTCACCTCGATATTTAATCAATAAATAATGATATAGTTTAATATTGTATCTTTTTGATAAAAGATTTTTCTATATTGGGCCATCTTTGTAAAGATTTCTACAATAATGATTTCTATTAAAATATAATCAATTCTGCAAAATTTATTTTATTAAATAGAAAGCATCCCAATAAGGTCTTTGGCAACATTTTCTCCATCTTTATATTTAATCTCATGAAATAAGTTAAAAGAATTTTTAAATAAATCATACATTTCATCTTTTTCATCTAGGACAAAAAATACAGCACCCATCAAAAGCATGGCAATAGCTTTGCCCTTTTTATCATTACTTCTTTCAAAGATTTTTCGTGCCTGGCCAAAGTGATTTAAAGCTTGAGCAGTATTTTTATTTTTTAAATCATTATCTCCTATCATTAAATGAAGAGTAGCTTGCCCTTTAGTATCATCAATTACTTCAGCAGTTAATAAGGCTTCTTTAAGATATTCTATACCCTCATCTTTAGAATCTTTATAATAAATTGAATAAATATCAGAATTTTCAAGAAGCATTATTGATTCTTCTAACTTTTTAGCAATCTTTTTCATGGATATTTTATCAGATTTAGAAGAGTTATCAGATTTAGAAGGGTCATCTAAATTTTCACCCGCAGCATTTATATCCTCAAAGGGTACCTCATCAAAATAATCGTCATCAGCATATTCTTTCTGATCAACTGAATTCTCTTTTTCATCAAAATCTACTAAATCCAGATCCATGTCCATAGACTCATTTATATGGCCTACTTCATCGATTTTTTCACTCATTTCATCTGCTATTGAAGAGCCAATACTAGCATAAATTTCCCTTGCTTGTTTAAAATTTCTTAGGGCCATTTCACAGTTTCTAGCAGACAAATATGTATCACCAATAAGATCAAAGGTATAAGCTACACCTTCATGATATTTGAGTTTCTTATAGGTATTTAAAGCATCATTAAAGTTTTTTAAAGCATTTTGAAGATCATTTTTTTCCAAATAAATGGCGCCAATATCAATTAATGTCTCGGCTTCTTTTTCTTGAAACTCATGAAGCTTTTCCTCATAATACTTTATAGAACCCTTTTTACTGCCGGTGAAAACATCCATAAATCCCAATATTAACAGAACATCATTCATATAAATCATCTCTTAATTATAATTCTCGACAGAAAATTTTTTTCGATTATAAGATATAATTAACTTTTATAAATTATAATTAATCTATTTTCATGCACTTTAATGAGACTTCCAAACAAAGTTTGCTCGATTCTAATAATTAATCCATCCATTAGAACTTCTTAAACATTAAACTAAAAGTAATTCTAGTCATGATATGAAAATATCATATATAAATCCATATCTATTAAAAATAATCCCCCAATAATTATATTATCCAAGAGATATTATAATAGAGATATTTAACTTAATTATATTCTTATAAACATATATAATTTACATTTAAAGAACATTATTGTTGATTTTTAAAAAAAATCGGTGCTTTTTCATGAAAAAAATTACGGTTATAGGTGGAGACGGAATAGGAAAAGAAGTAATAGAAGCCGCTATTTCAGTTTTAAATTCCTTAGAATTGAATTTAGAATACAAAATAGCTGAAGCAGGAAATGAATGTTTTCAAAAAAATGGAACAAACATACCTGATGAAACAATAAAAATTGCAAAAAAAACTGATGCTACTCTTTTTGGAGCAGTTACAACTGTCCCTGGACAAAAAAGTGCCATAATAACACTTAGAAAAAATTTAGACCTTTTTGCAAATTTAAGACCAATTAAATCACTTCCAGGAATTAAATCCCTATACCCTAACCTGGATTTTGTAATAATTCGAGAAAATACTGAAGGGTTGTATTCTGGATTAGAAGAATACACACCAGAGGGAGCCAATGCCTCCCGATTAATTACTAAAAATGCTTCAATGCGCATATGCAAATTTGCTTTTGAATATGCTAAAACCAATAATAGAAATAAAGTTACTGCCGTCCATAAAGCAAATGTACTTAAAAAAACAGACGGCTTGTTCAAAGAATCATTTTACAATACTGCTAAAAATTATCCGGACATAGAATCAAATGATTATTACGTGGATGCCACGGCCATGTATTTCGTAACAAAGCCCCATATTTTCGATGTAGTGGTTACCACCAATCTTTTTGGAGACATACTCTCGGATGAAGGAGCAGGTTTGGTAGGTGGGCTTGGAATGACACCTTCCGCAAATATAGGTGAAAATAATGGACTTTTTGAGCCAGTTCATGGTTCAGCACCAGATATTGCGGGTAAAGGAATAGCTAACCCATCAGGAATGATTTTATCAACCGTTATGATGCTTAAACACCTTGGAGAATTAGAAAGTGCGAATTTGGTTGAAAATTCATTGCTTAAAGTTCTAAAAGAAGGAAAATTTTTAACACCAGATTTGGGGGGTAACTCCAAAACCATGGAAATAGCCAGAGAAGTTATAAAAAATATTAATATTTAATTTTAAATTTAGTTTATGATTATTTAAAAAAAAATTTAAAATTTAGATAAAATAAGTTTATTGATTCTCAATTTATTAATTTAATTATTTTAATAAACTAAAAATCAAATAACATGATTACTTGGTTATCATAGTCCCTATTCCTTTTTTAGTGAATATTTCCAGTAATATAGAATGTTCTACTCTCCCATCAATAATATGGGCCGAAGAAACACCTTCTTGTATGGCCTGGATGCAAGTCATAGTTTTAGGAAGCATTCCATCTTTAATAATGCCATCTTTAACCAATTCGCTAATTTCATCAATGCTTATCTTCTTTATCAGTGATTCTGGATCTTTAGGATCTTCTAAAATTCCAGGCACATCGGTTAAAACTATTAACTTTTCAGCATCTATTTTTGAAGCAATATCACCCGCAACCGTATCTGCATTTAAGTTTAAAGTATTCCCGGTGTTATCCACACCAATAGGAGAAATAATAGGAATATAATTATTATCAGTTAGCATTTCAATAATCTCGGTATTTATTGATTCTATTTCACCAACCAATCCCAAATCAATCTGTCTTTCTTCACCGGTTTCAATATTTTTAAATACATGAGGTGCTTTTTTTCGTGCCTTAATAAGTCCACTGTCCTTTCCAGATAATCCTACACCTTTACCACCATGTAAACAAATATTAGATACTATACTAGTATTAATTTTTCCAACTAAAACCATTTTAACAATTTCCATGGTTTCTTCATCAGTTATACGTAGCCCTTCAATAAATTTAGGTTCTTTACCCATTTTATTCATGGATCTAGATATTTCTGGACCTCCGCCATGTACTACCACCGGTTCCATACCTACATATTTCAAGAGAACTGTATCTCTGGCTGTGGATTCCATGGCCTTTTCATCAATCATGGCATGGCCACCATACTTTATCATAATCTTTTTTTCGTGGAATTTTTTAATATAAGGCAGGGCTTCCACCAAAATATTCACTGTTTTCATTTAGATACCTACTATAACAATAATAATTTTATTATGAAATAATTATTATGAAATATAATTAATAATATTTAATCTTTGAATAAGATTCAACACATTTACTGCAAGTTATATCATAAACTATGTTGTATATTCCGCATTAATTTTTACATAATCATAACTTAAATCACAGCCATAAGCCGTGGCCGAGTACTGGCCTAATCCTAAATCAACAATAATTTTTATATCCTTGCTTTTCATTATAGCTTCCGCATCAGATAGTTCTTTTGTATTTTCAAAGGCCAACACATTACCTTTATCGACTATTTTAACAGTATTTTTATCATCAGATGATGTTTCAATAGTTAATTCATGGTTTGAAAAAGATTTTAATGCTTTTAAAGAAACACTGATAATTTTCTCATCCATTTTGGCTCCAGAATACCCTGTAGCCGCCACTATACGCCCCCAGTTAGGATCTGCACCGAACAATGCAGTTTTGACTAAAGGAGATTTGGCAATTGATTTAGAAGCTAAACGAGCATCTTCAATAGACTCTGCATTTTTAATTTCAACTTCCATGAATTTAGTAGCTCCTTCCCCATCTTTGGCCATCATTTTTGCTAGCATCTGACAAAGAAAATTCAATGCTTTCTGGAAGTTCTCATCAATCTTTCCAGACTTCCCATTAGCCATTATAACCAACATATCATTGGTACTTTCATCACCATCCACTATAACCATATTAAAACTTTGCTCCACTGCCTCTTTAAGAGCTTTATGGAGTTCTTCAGGTGATGCCTTAACATCAGTGGTTATATAAGAAAGCATGGTCCCCATATTAGGCGCAATCATTCCAGACCCTTTGGTTATACCACCAATTTTAACAACACTACCATCTTCAAGAGTAGTCTCCACTGCAAATTCTTTAGAAAATGTATCTGTCGTCATTATGGCCTCTGCAGCTCTTAAAGACCCTTCAGGAGTATTTTCTAGAGTTTTTAGAGATTCATCAATTAAAGGATTTATTATTTCCATAGGCATTTCCCGACCAATTACTCCTGTGGATCCCACCCCTACATCGTCTGAGTCAATTTTTAAAAACTTAGAAACTGTTTTTGCCATTTTAATTGCATTTGAAATACCATTCTCGCCAGTGAAACAATTTGCATTGCCACTATTGGCCACTATTGCCGAAATATGGCCATTTTCAATTGACTTTTTTGTAATAATAACTGGAGCTGCAACTACTTTATTTGATGTGAATACTGCTGAAGCATTACTTTTTTCATTAAAGATGATTCCCACACCATATTTTCCTTTTTGTGCCCCAGAAGCCAGAACTCCATCAACAGCACAAACACCACCACTAATAATTTTCATGATAAGTCACCAAAATATTTTAAAATTAATAAAAATAAAATTTAATAAATTCCATATTTATGAGATTTGAATGATTATATTAATAATTTAAATATATTTAAGCAATTAAAATATTCTAAAACAAGAATATTTAGAATCCAGATTAACAAAATCAATAAACATTGAGTAGTAATTATTATTTTAAATAACCTTGAATAACTAATTTTTTTATTTAAAATTAATTTTAATGCTCAATATCATGAAAATATCTAGTAATTAATCTTAATCTGGACTTTCATTATTATTGTTATTAATATTGCCATTATTAGTACTTCCCTTGCTATTCCCACTATTACTATCAGATTTAGTCACATAAACCACTTCGGAATCACTGCTCTGAGAATCTTGTGATGGAGAAGTGTTTGAAAGATCTGTAGATTTAGTAGTTGTTATCGGAAAATCCGAACTGTTTGGCTGACTATAATTGAGTGAAAAAGGAGAATTGGTATCATTTTGAGAAATACCTATCACTATGCCCACACCAGAGCCACAACCAAATGCAATCAAGGAAATTATTAAACCAACAATTATTTTTCCTTCAGTCTCGGGCCTCATGCTACCTCCACATATAAATTTTGTATTTATCTCCTTAAAAAGGTTACCTTTAGGTAGTAATAGCGTAGAGTACAGCTAGGAAAATTGCTACTATTCCAAACTGCCAATATCCTATATTCCAACCTATAAATGTAGCAAAAAATACAAGCAAGAATATTAAAAATGCTTTTGATTTTTTATGCGAAACAAAATCCATAATTGATCTTGCAAATTCTGAGGGAATAAAATAACCATATACTCCATCTGCTACATCAAATACAATCAATGAACTAGGATTCCATAGTTTGATACCATCAGCAAGCTGAGCTCTTTCACCAGCCTCTCTTCGACTTTTTCCTATACCTGCCCTAATTTTAGCACCATTATTAAGCGCATGCCATGCAGAGTCAATTCCTGCTTTTAGAGCCAAATCTTTTGTAGGGAAATTAGCGATAAGGTCATCTCCACCTTCCCTATAACCTTCAATTTTTCCTTTGCACTCTTTTTCAATGAATGCTTTAATATCATTCATTATTTCTACTAAATGATCTCTGCCCTTTTCATCAATAAATTTAGTGGAATCAATAACATCAATAAAAAGGTAGTTGTCATATAAAAGAGGTTCACCTTTGAGTTTGGAGAATTTTGAAGGGAAAACTACAGCGAACTCGCCTCCAAGTTTCGTGAAACCGACCCCTGAAACTTCGCCTATTTCTCTATTTAAATTAATGGATCTTTCAATGGATGCTGCACCAGTCATTCCTACTGCAGCCCGAACACTGATATCCTTATTGTTACCGACCCTAATAAGATCAATAGCCACTCTTATAGCATCATTTTTAGAAAGCAACTTAGCAACAATCTCGCTGGTGCTCTGTTCAACAATTGTACCATTTTCTCGTTTAATTATTTCTGCAAATTCCTGAACTATTCGTCCTTTATTAAAAACTTCCACATACAAGTAACGATCACTGCCCATGATAATATTACTTAAAAGAGCGTATTCATCCACTCTATCCTCAGCAGGCTTTATTTCGATGAATCGTTTGTTATCAGGAATATTTTCCTTTCCAACCTCATTAATAAGGTTTTCAAAAATCTTATTAGTAGTAATATTGGCTTTTTCTATCTCTATAAGCATGGTCTGAGTGTAGTTTATCATTTCCACGTATTCCCTTTCTGTATTATTCGTGGGATAATATTTAGTGCCTATACTCAGCACTTTATGTTTGAGAAAAAACCCAGATAGCGCCCTTAATAAATAGTCTGATACCATTAATCATTTCCTCCCTTTTCTAGGATAATATCAAACTGACCTGGTTTTTCCATAAGCATACTCGGTTTTACAGATACTATAGGAAATTTCCAGGTTCCAAGTCTGGCTGCAATGGTACTAGCAATGTTTCGGGAGTTCTTTTTTACAAAAGAATAGTCATGATCATTAATAGTTATATTTACATTATAAGGGGATTCTTCTAAAATCTCATCGGAGTATATTATATTTAATTCAAAGCTACCTGGTCTAGTGAAAAGATCATTACGAACCGCAACCAATGGTGCGTGATCCAGTTTTAATCTATCACCAACAGTAACGGCTATGTTACCTGCATTCTTTACAGCATCCTTGTAATCTTTGGGATGTACTAAAACAAAAATAATGAAATCACTGGTTTTTTCTGCTTCTTCCACCATGCTCATAACTTTCTCAAAAAGAGGAATCTTCATAAAAAGTCCCTCTAATTTAGGTTCAATGCCCTCTTCTTTGCTTTTAGTGATTCTATCAATAGCTTCCTTAGCAATAGCTATCCCACTAAGTTTCTTACCTTTTTTAATTCTGTAAGAGTCCATGTTCTTCTTTTCAAATTGAGAAAGAGTTTCCGTAGAAATTTTTTGCAGAATATTCTTTATTTTCTTTGGTTTAGAAGAGGTTCCAATATCAATTTCACCATCTTTTAAAGTGAATGGTATTCTTCGACTATTAATATCTTGAAATTCATCAAAATACTCTCTAAAGTTATCATTAGAAAGTATTTTAGCATCATCTTCTTCAGCCAATTTCAGAATGTAATGATCAGCCGTAGTTCCAGAAGGAACTTGATGAAACTCACCATCCTGCAAATAATTATTAAATGATTCTTTATTATCAATTTCATGACGTAACGATGCATCTGCAATGATTACCGGTTCATAACCCAATTTCTTTAAAGATTCTATTGAACTCAATATATTCTTCAAAAGAGGTTTTTCATCTTTTCCTTTCCCATAATGGGCCACATTCGATGCATCTATAATAACTTTCAATTAACCACCTATAGCCAACTAATTATAGATATTCTTAACTTAAAATATAATTTGGAATTAATTTATACGTATTCAATGATTCAATTTTTTATCTAAGAAATGATTCTATTTATAATTTATTTATATTACCAAATATATTATATTAACACCAATCAGTTATTAATTAATCTGTTTAGTTAATAATATTATCTGATAATAAAGAAATACAATCTAAATTTTAGTTTATAAGTATTCTGATATCAAATATTTTATATTAAATTATATAATTAAAATATATAAATAATTAGGGAAAATTAAGTTATTTTTAATATTAATAACCCAAGTACTAAGTAAAATCTATAAAAAATATAATATAATTAAAATAATTTATATACTAGCAATCAATTAGATAGAACATTTATTTTCAAATTTAGCCATCAAATGCTTTTTTCCATATACTTGATTTAAATTTATTTCAAGTGCATTTTCTTCTATATTATATGTGTTAAAAGAATTAAGGTCCTTGCCTCTGAGTTTAAGAGAAGAAACTGTTCCTGCAGTAACAAAAACAGTCTTCTGCAATTCCCATAAATGGGGGACATGTTTATGGCCAGAAATAACTAAATCAACATTATTGTTAGTTAAAGAATGAAGAATATCCCCTGCATCTGCCAAAACATTTCTTTCTCTACCTGTTTTTGGAACAGGAATTATATGGTGGTGAAGAGCAATAATTTGATATTGATTATTGTTTTGGGCCTTTAATAATTCATCTTCCATCCAGATTTGTTGAGGACGGCCCACTTTTCCATAATCAAGATCGGGTTCACTACTATCCAGGCCAATTACAGTTAAATTATCAGAATCATTGCTTAATGTACCACTGCGGTCATGAAAAATTTCTTCAAAAGTTTCATTGCCCACATGTCGAGCATCATGATTGCCTGGAACTACCATTACAGGATTTTCAAACAAGTCAAGATATTCATTAACCTTTAAAAACTCCAAATAATAACCATTATCAGTTAAATCCCCGGTTAAAACAATTAAATCAGGATTTAAATTATTAATCTGATCTATGGCATCTAGGAGAGTTTTTTCAACATGATTATGTGCACCTACATGAAGATCAGATAAATGGGCAATTAAGACCATTAACTCAACCTCATAATAGCTTCAGCTAAATGTACAAACATTAACTCAACCTCATAATAGCTTCAGCTAAATCTCCCTTAGTTTCTTTTAGTGCCTTTTCTGCATCTTCTTTACTAACACCAGTTTGGGTGGCAACCAGTTCAATATCATCGTTAGGAATAACCAATTCAGTCTCAATAGCTTTTTCTTTGGATTTTCCAGTTATTTGATAAGTTTGCTGTCCCATGAAGTCCATTATGTTTACTTTAGGATTTTTAATGATAATTTCCTTGTTTTTTAGTTTTATAATAACTTCTGTGGCACCATGAACTTCTTTCATGTCCATGCCCATTTGTTTCATGCTTCGCTGCATCTGTTTAAGTTGTTTAGGGTTCATTCCTGCTCCAGGTATCATCATAATCCTCCTTTTCTGGTTTTAATTGCCTGACCCACTTGGAAATCCATTATTTCAGCACTATTTAAAAGTGCCTTACCAAAGGCCAGTAAATCATCATTTTCATTTACAATTAAAACCTCTTCATTAGATTTTATATTCTTATCACATTCTATAACAAATTTAGCAAATATACTTTTTCCCTCACGAGCATATGGTTCAGAGTCTGCATTCACCACAACCCTATTTTTAGGAAATTCCATTCTAGAATGAAGTCGCCGGGCACCTTCTTTACTGAGAACAAAAAATCCGTCTGATGCTCTCATAGTTGCTATTAACTCTTTTCCATAATATATGTGCCTTATTTTTCCTGTTTTTTTACTTCTCACAATTTCTAATTTGCCTGCAAAAAGCGCTTCACCCGCCCCATGTCCAAATTGGTAATCCGCTACCATAATTATTTTTTGCTGATCAGCTATTTTTATTTTAAATGATTCTGGGATTGAATAATTTAAAATTAGTTCTAATTCAAATTGTTTTACAATATCGGCACTGACAATGACTTCTTCATATTTTTCAAATAGTCCTTCTACTATTTCTTGGATAAATTTTATGGAATCCAAGTCTAATATTTTAGGAGCATCATTTTGAGCCAGAGGATATACTTCATCCAATTCAAGAGGTATCAGGCCAAAAGGAACATCCACTACCATTATTTGAAGATCATCCATTCCAGTCTTTTTAGATGAACCCATGCTATAAAATTCCCCTAATTCTTGAGGCAAATATTTATGATAAGGTTTTCGATTAGATGGCAAAAGCATTATTCTGCTCTTTTTTGGCATTTGGCCCATTTTTTCCAGATGCCTGTATACTTCCACCCTTTTCAATGATTCTGGGCCACTATAAAAGAAAGCAGATTTTTTAGATGCGGGATCATATTTTTCCATAACGTCCATATAATTTCCTAGTTGACGGTATGCATCTAAAAGGCGAGGATGTGCTCTGCATCGGTTTTCAACAAGTTCCATTAAATTACCTTCTGCAATGGCTTGTTTTATCATCCTTATCTCTGCAAAGCTTACATTTAAGTTATGTTGAGCAATAAAAACCTTTCGCTCACTCTTTTCCATTTTTCTTAAGTCATCTGGAGTGTATTCAATACACACTGGACAGGAACATGGCATTTCAACAAGGTTTTCCAGTTTGTAAGTTCCAGAAACTGTTAAAAATCTGTCATCCTCAGCATAAAGAATATATGCTGCAGAATCAAACAAATCACAGCCCATAGCCACTGCTAGAGCAAAAATCATAGGATGTCCAGCGCCCATTAAGTGCCTAGGCCGGGAATCTGGTAAATGAGAAACTGAGGCAATTACCACATCAACCAAGTCTTTATATTGATATTTTTCCATTAAAGGGACCACCGCACCAATAGGATGAAGTTCAAAGTCCATTTTACCCAATTCATCAGCACATTTTGATCTTAAATCCGGAAAAGTCGATCCCTGAACCACAGAATTTAACGAAATGTCTTTTCTATATTTTAAAGATTCTTTGGCCCGTTCCAGTGTTGTTTCCAGTTCCCTTTCAGCACGGCCTCTGCTTACAAAAGGTGGTGTAGGAATATCAAGTGAAGTTCCTATATCTGAACCTATTAGTTCCTGGAATTCAATAACTTCCTGGTTGTTTATATCAACATCACCATATTCTGAAAGTTGAAAAGAACCAGAATCAGTCATTACTGGGCCATCAAAGTTTATTAAAGAATGGACACCTTCTTTTGAAGCTTTTTCCTTTAATTCTTCATTTTTGTAAATAATGTATGCATTAGTAATTACTATTTCAGCACCTAAAGATTTTACATCAATAGATTGCTTTCCCGGGTGAATCACTGGCATTAGTGCTGGTGTCCTGATTTCGCCATGTTTAGTTTTAATAATTCCGGTTCTTCCTAAATTATCTTTTAATTTTATTTCAAACATTTATCTGTCTCCTTTTAATGGAAGATCCTCTATATGAATGTGAATCTACAATATTATAAATCTATTCAGTTAATATTAGTTGCAATCTTAATAAGAAAAAAAGATTCAAATATTTCTTTATAAAACTTATCAGAATTTTATAGATATTAAAGTTGATTGCTAGTAAAGTAAAAATAATATTTTTTTATGTAGATTAGAAGTCCCCCATTTCCATACCATATTAGTAATAATACTAATACATAATGAAATTAATATTAATACTATTTAAATTTTTCTTGATACTGGAGCTAAATATTCAAAATAGGGATTAATAGTCAATTTTAAGCACAATTATTCCATTTCAGAACAATATTCTTACTCGTGAACAATATAATATTTATATCCTTAAAATGAACTATTCCATGACATTCCTTAGATTAGAAAGCCTTTGAGACATCTTTTTTATCCTATCTCTAGAATTAGATATTCTATTAATATTACAACCACAATAACATAATTCATTTTGACAGCAAACCAAATATAAAGCCTTTTTTGATTTTAAATCATCAATATGTAACTGATTAATATTTCTTACAACTTTGCGGCCCCACCTATTCATTTCAATTTCTTTACCCAAAAAAATAGGTGCTTTAGCTGCAGAAGAAAATTTATATGTTCCTCTAGCCTTTTTTCTAGCAATTGAACGATTTTTAGAGATTTCAGTACCTGATAAATCTAAAAAAGGGTCTATAAAGGGAATACCAACATCAGAAAGAGAAATCATTCTCTCATCAGCCTCGGAAATATCTTTTTTAATATTACTTAAAGAATTAGAAGCAATTGTTCCCCCGGATTTACGGCCAAAGATAGGGCCTTCACCGATATAAAACCCTGCTTCGACCAAGGCACTTCTGACCGGGGCGGCAGAGGTGTAGGTGGCTAGAACACCATCATTTTTTATAATTCGTTTTAATTCTTTGAAAAATTCAACCGTGTATAGTTCCGGAGCCTTTGAAGGGCTGAATGGGTCTAGAAAGATAGCATCATAATAATCTGAATCAAGATTTTGGACTACTTCCCGTGCATCTTTAGAATAAATATTAAATTGAATATTTTTTGGGATAGTCCCCTTTTCAAAGTTGAATTTCGCGTAATTTTCTTTAATTAATTTTTCCTCAATGGCCTTTTTAACTATATTGTGTGTTGCTAAAGGAACTGGTACTAATAGGCCTCCCGCAAGAGTTTCAATGGAAATTTCAATCAAATCTAAGCTTAA
>DAWK01000162.1 GCA_002509745.1 Methanobacteriaceae archaeon UBA349
TTATTATCATTATTATTATTATTATTATTATTAGGCTATTTCTTTGATTTTTTAAACCATTCAATAGTTTCTCTTAACTGTTTTTCAAAGTCTTTTTTTACTTTAAAGTCAATATTTTCCAGGCCACTAACTTCAGCCATGGAATGCTTTATATCTCCAGAACGTTCTTCAAGATATTTTGGTTCTAAAGGAGATCCTAAAATATTTTTAATCATAGTAAACAATTCATTCACACTTAAAGCAGTCCCACCTGCTAAATTAAGAACTCCACTGAATTTTGACTCACAGGCCTTGATATTAGCATCAACCACATCATTAACAAAAATGAAGTCTCTGCTTTGTTTTCCGTCTCCATAAATTATGGGTGAATTACCATTTAATAATGAATCAATGAACTTAGGAATTACTGCAGCATATTGTGAATCTGGGGCTTGACGAGGCCCAAAAACATTAAAATATCTAAAAGAAACAGTTTCTAACCCATAAACTTCTGAAAATACTTTACAGTATTGTTCGGCAGATGTTTTAGAAACGGCATATGGTGATAGTGGATTTACTGGCTCATTTTCTTTAAGGGGCATGTTAGTATTGTCCCCATAAACCGCTGAACTTGAGGCATTTACTAATTTCTTTACACCAGCATCTCGAGCAGCAACTAGTATTTTTAGGGTTCCAGTGGCATTTATTCTGTGTGATTCTTCAGGAAAATCCACACTCAGAGGAACACTAGCCATGGCGGCCTCATGGAAGATGTAATCTTTGTCCTGGAAGATTTCTTTTAAGTCTAAATCATTAATTCCCCCAATTATTATCTCCAGATTTTCATGTTGGGGGTAGGCTAGATTAGTGATATTTCCCGATGATTTATCATCAATAATAGTAACTTGGTTATTTTCAACTAATTTATCAACTAAATGGCTTCCGATAAATCCTAAACCACCGGTCACAACTATATTTTTATTTTGCATGAATCATACTTCCCTATAATAGTTTTTATCAAGATTTTATTTATAAAATGGTTTAAAATTTTCTTTAAGTATATTTTATTCCTATTCGATTTTATGGTCAACCTATATTTTATTTAATTAAAGTTGAGGGTAATTTTAATAAAGTTAATTAAAATCTTTTTTAAAAGATATTCACATGGTCAATTTTTATATAAATTAATCTTTTTTAAGAGATTTATATTATATAGTATTATTGATGTGATTATTCTGTTTTAATAGTTAAACTTTCAACATCATAAATTTAAATTAGATATTTGGATTAGACTACATTAACCCATAGATGTAAGGATCTATAAGCATTTTTATCATCAGGTAACTTGTATAAAATTAATTCCAATTTTTGATTAGTTCCAGATGCATCTGGTGTGAAAATTATGTCCTTTTCCCATTTCTGATTATTTTTCAGACTTATATTTTCAGTGCTTATGATTTTCCCCTGTAACTTGACCAACACTTTATAATTTACCGTAGAATATTCGTGATTCACTACACCTACAAATAATTTTCCAGATTGCCCTAAGGTGAGATTAGTCGGATAGTCACTGGCCTTTCCATTAGGCCCTAAAATATAAAATTCTGTAAATTTTTCCCCTTCTTTAGGTTTAACGATTATATATGCGGTAGTAGCAATGGCCAGTACTAAAGAAAGTATCAATATTATAGAAAGAATTTTATCAAGTCGGGATTCACTATTAAATGACTGTTTCAAGGAAGATAGGGAGTTAGTAATTTCTGGATTAAATCTATTTTCGCTAGAAACTTTTTTTCTTCTAATGTAAGATATTAAAACCATTATAATAGTAAATATGGTTAAAGAAATTACTATTGGTGATAATTTTATTCCAAATGGAGTATAATTAAGTGCTAGTCCTATCAATGGAGATATGGCCAGGCTCATTCCAAAACTAAGGGCCAATCTTGCAATATTATCCAGATCCTGTTTTTTAGGGAATAATGCCGCAATTAATGTATATCCTGGAATGAATAAAACGAATAAGAGCCCTAATATAGAATTCAATGGAGTTTTACTTATTATGGGAACATAGATGCTTATAATAGTTAAAAATGTGATGGTTAAAACAATTAGAAGATCTAGGGGTATAAACCTCTTTTTATTATCTTGATTGCTGGGGTCTGGCTTTTTAATTTCTTTATTCTCTTTTTTATCATCAAAAATATCTGATGCTGAAAATGATTTGGCCAGATCTTCTTCTAAGTAATTTTTTCGAGCTGGTTTTTTAACAGGTATTGATTCAGGTTTTTTAATAACTGCTGGGTCAGGTTTTTTAAGGGTAAATAATGGATCTTCTTTAACTTCTTTTTTTGCCAGAGCAATATCTTCTTTGAGAATTTCTATACCCTTCTCTTTTTTAATATTCTCTGACTTTTCTTTAGAATATTCTTTTAGATCATTTAATGCTTTTTCATCCTTATTTTTATCTAATCCTGCTTTATTTTCTTCCATTTCTTTATCTGTTTCAGAGTCCTTTTTAGAAAGGTCATACATGGATATGTCGGTTGGAACTGTTTTTTTATTAGACTTCCAAAATGCAATTAATATACATATAATGGATATACTGGATAAAATTCCCACATACAAACTTTGATTCAGGCCTGTTTGGTTAGATAAATGGCCTATGTACAGCATTCCAAATAAAATCAGGATATCCAAAGATAAACTAATAACTATGCTGATAGCTCCTGCAAATATAATTCCCGAGAACTTTTCAGGTATAAATAACTCTTTTATAGCATATCCTGGCAAATAGAGAAGAAGTGGCGCTATAAATATTAACTTAACAATTTCTCCTAAGGCAATTCCTAAATTTGAAGATAAAAATGAAGATACTGGTTGAATTGTAAAAATAATACCAATTATGCTAAAAATTAAAACAATAATTAATTTCAATGTAGATGAACTTCTAAATAACTTGGAAATAGGTTTTGAAGTCTTTTTAGCATCTGATTTCTTATCTTTTTCGAGTTCATCATATACGTGGGATGATTTGCTTTTTTCCCGGCCATCTTTTTTCATATCCTTTTTACGGGACATAACCCTTTTTCTAGCATCTGAGGGACTTAAAGATGTCTTTATTTCATCCGTTGTTTTAATATCTTTACTTGGATTATCATTTAATACCGGGGTAATTTTTTCTTTTCCTAAATCACTTAGTTTTAAATTTTGCTTATCATCATTTAGTTTACTATTAATTCTATTTTGCAGGGGTTTTTCATGGGTATTTTCCAGGGAATACTTTTTGAAAACCATTTCATCATTTTTTAAATTAGTTTCGGATAATGATTCTTTTTGGGATATAGTTAAAACATTAAATTCACTTTTTTCTGAAATTAATTTACTTTTATCATATCTAAAACTTTTTTTTACTTTTTTATGATTTCTAGTCGTTCTTAAGTATCCTAAAATTCCCATGGCTAAGGAAATAACCAGAATAACTGCTAAGAAATATGCTGATGGTGGGTGGATTTTGAGGAAGGTTAATAAAGCACACAGACTTAAAACAATACCCATACTCAATAAAACACTGTAAATGATCTTTTTTAACAATTTCTGGTCCGAAAATTTAATAAATAGTCCAGATAGCACGGAATATCCAAATATAAAGAAAAGAAGTAGTATTATAAATACCATTTTAATGGAACTTGAAGTTTGAGGTAAAAATATTAAAATTCCACATATCACAGTTAAAATAAGAACCAGAATTATATCATTAATGGATTTTTTAACTTTTATTACCTCGATTTTTTCTTTTGATTTATCAACTTTGGAATCTTCCTGAGATTTTAATGACCATCTATTTTTTGATTTACCAGTTTTAATATTATTTTTTGATTCTGATGGGGTAGGTTTACTTTTATCAATATATTTTTTACCATAACCGGGAGGTCTAGGCATTTCTGATGATTTTGAGGAATATTTGGGGGTGGGTGCTGTTTTGGTGTCTGATGATTTTGAGGAATATTTGGGGGTGGGTGCTGTTTTGGTGTCTGATGATTTTGAGGAATATTTGGAAGTTGTAACTGTTTCAGTGGTATTGATTTTTTTATTTATTTTCATTAATTTTTCTTTTTCAGCTTTAGCAGCAGCTTTAGCAGTATTTAAATTCTTATATTCGTCTTCATGGATATTGGCCTTATTTTTATCCTTTCTTTTGATTGACAAATTAGAAATAGATTTCTTTGACCTTAAAAATCTAATAGTTCTAATTATAAATAATATTAATAAAATTGGGATTATGGCAAGTTCATAGTATATAGTAGTCTCATGATATGGTGTATAATTCAATAAAATACTCCAAAAACCGATTAAAAAGATTCCTAAAATAGGAGATAATAATAATCTTGACAAAAAATCAATATCATTTTTTTTTGGAAAAAATATGATGCTTAATCCATAACCCGTGGCCATAACTAAAATTATTCCTGCAATTATTTCTAAATTAATGTGCCAGTTTAGAATAAATAGACTAATAGCAGCAGCAATCAGAACTATTATGTCGCTTTTAATAGATAATACTTGATTTTTATTTATTTCCTTCGTTTCCATCCAATTCCTCTCATTCTAAATATTTATTAAAAGCTATTAATTAATATAAAATCTAAATGATTTAGATAATAATAAATTTCTTACATAATATTGAATTATATATTATATAGATTGTTATTAGATTGCATGATAATTGAATTACTAGAGGTATAATAATTTTTATAAAGTTTAATTTATTTTTATATTCCCTGTATTGGATTTTATGTTCATTTATAATGAATATTTTTCACAATAAATTTTTTAAATAGCAATTGTTATATTTCAAATGATTTAACATTTTTAATTCATTTTATTTTAATTATATTCGCTTATTTTGTCAATAGTTTTCTTTTTATCTTTTAAATTATTACCATATTTCTTAAAAACACGTTTTTTCAATTAGATAATATTTAACGCTGTTATATTATTTTTAAATCTTTAATTTTAGCGATATATGCATTTAATAAGATAAGAACTGTAGAAATCCTAAATAATCTATATTTTATTTAATTTTAGAACTAATTAACGTAAATTAGAATTCCATAGAAGTTTTTATTATTTATGCTAATTTTTAATAGATAAAAGCCAAGTAAAAACATTTATATATTCTGGAGTAATATCCATTTAACATGATTATTCATGCTAATGAAATGTACACATTAATCAGCTACTTGCTGGTAGTGGGTTCGGCCATAGGAATAGGTCTATTAATAAAATTACCTTTACTTCCTGAAAGGCCAATGCGGCAGTCATGGACGGTTAGTGCCGTGTTTCCTACTGCGGTCATTGCTTTAGGTTTACTGGCCATCTTTTTCCAACTGGGAATAAGAGGTTTCTATCAGGGTATGGATCTTGCTATATTAATTGGTATTTTAACCGCATTTTTTGCTAAATATCTCTTTGAAGATGCTTTCCCTAGACCCAAATCGGAGGAATCAAATGAATGAATTACTGGGAGTTGCATTAGCAGCTATTATTACCTGGCTTAACTTTGTTTTAATTGATACCTGGATGGGCCTTCCTGAAGCTCCTGGAGTTAAAGGGGCCGATGTTATTGGTCGAGATGTGAAAAAAAGAGGAGGCGATCTAGCTGGTGGATTTTTTCAGGGAAACATTGTTTGTTCTCCTGATGCTTCTGCAGGTACGCTCTTAGGTGCGGTGGGATGTTATTTAATTGGAATCCCTGAAGGTGGATTCATTGCTGCATTACTGGTTTTCATTGGAAATCGGCTTTGTGCTGATCCCGGATATGCCGGTACCACTGGTGCCTTAACTATTACCGTTATTATTGCTGCCTGTTCAGTAATTGGTTTAACCCCAGCTATGTTTATTGTGGGAATGATTATTGCTATCACTACTATTCAAGGTATCCATCATCCTCTTGCATCCAGATTACTAGGTGCCATTGCTAAAAAAATGGGTAGGCATACTAAATTAACCTAAAAAAATAAAATTTTACCCATAACTCATTAATACAAAATGAAATTAGAATAT
>DAWK01000117.1 GCA_002509745.1 Methanobacteriaceae archaeon UBA349
GCTACAACACTTCTAAAAATGTTTCTCTCTATGCCACAGCAGGAACAACTATTTATTACTCCACTGATGGTACCACTCCTACCAATAGCAGTGTATTATTTGCTGGCCCTATCCAGATAAATTCCACAACTACTCTTAAATTTATTTGCATAGATTCCAATGGGAAAAAATCGGCCATAGGTACTGAAAAATACGTAATTGATAAAACTGAACCTAAAGTAGTTTTAACAACTCCTAAAAATGGAGCTACTGGCTTTTCAAGAACAGCCACTATTTCTATTAAACTCACAGAAAACATTAAAAGCAGCATTAACTGGTCTAAGATCTATATTAAAAATCTGAGGACTGGTAAAAAAGTGGCCATCACTAAAACCATCAGTGGAAATACTCTAAAAATTAAAATGAATTTAAGAAGAAGCTCTTATAATACTTATCAGGTCTACATACCAGCTTCGGCCATAAAAGACCTGGCTGGGAATAATTTAGTCAAATTCTATTCTTTTAAATTCAAAACAGGAAAATACTAATATTTTCCATATCTTTTATTTTTTAAGATAATCCTTAACCGACCCAGCATAACTCCCATTCTTTAAGACCAAACCCTCAGTAACAGACTCACAGGAAGTTCCAAAGCCATGGGCCACCATTGTATGCCTTCCCACTCCTCCGGCCACCACTACTATAACATCATCTGGCGACCTGGTCAGGGAAACCATATCTTCTTTTACCCATTTTTTATCTAATCGACGGCCACCCCGATCTCCTAATTCTACTGGAACAGTGGCCTTTTCATGAATATAATTTTTAACATCTTCTTTGGCCCAACCCTCACCAGCTACCGTTTCAGCATGCTCCGGACTCATAATAACCATTAATTCTCCAGGAACGTGGCTGTTATTGCACCCGGCAGTGGATATGGTGTGCACAATGGTATCCAGCACGTCTTCAGCAGTGTTGCTGCGGTGGTCATTCACATTATGCGGGCACTCCATTCCCAGCACCGTAACGGCACTACTACCAGCGGGCAAACCTCGCTCCACATGCAGTGGATCCCAGGGGCTTTCTTCTTCATTTTCCCCAAAACAGTAACTGTACTTGGCTGGAGAACCCATGGTGGCATGGTCCCCAATACCTGGTACGGCCCCGGCAATATTAATTAAACAAAGCCTTATGGCCCGGCCTATGGTGGCATTGGCCAGGTTTCCCGGACCCAGACAACCGGCACCTACATTCATTTCCAGTTCCTGAGCTATAGGGCCATTTATCAGGGCACAGATGGCCACGGGATGGGTGGTGGCATTGACCCCGGCCAGATTAAACTGGGATTGACTCATTCCCAGGATGGCCTTCTCTAAAACGGGCATAAACAAAGGAAGACAACCGGCCATTACTCCATTTATGGCTATTTTCTCTATAGTGGCCTTTCCCTGTCGGGGAGGGAGCAGGGCCAGCACTTCTTGAGGTTCGTAGGCTGAGTATTTATAGAATTTATTCACTTTTTCCCTGGTTGGGGGCACTATAGGTAGGCCATCAGTATATTTTTTCTGGTAAAAATCAAGGCTCATATTTTCCACGTCGGGATCTACAAATATTTCTACATCTTGGCTTGAAGTAGGGCATAATCTGTCAGACTTCTGCACGGATTCAATAGTTTGTTTGTCTTTAGATTTTCCTGGACTTTCACCTTGAATGTCTTCAATGAGACAGCCACATGATTTGTCAATTTTTTGCTTCATGAAAATTACCATATTATTTGTAATTAGGAGATAGGTAAAAATTAATTATTTTTTATTAATCGTTGAATTAGATTTGATAAGAAGAAATAAATATAGTTTTGATAAAAATAAAATAAAAAATCTAGAAAAATTAATTAATTCCTAAAATATTTTTAATCTCAGGAACTATTTTAAGAGTTTTTTCAACCACTTCGCCTTTTTTTCGACCAGCAATAGGATGATCCACTTCCAATATCATTAAACCATCTGCACCATGGGCCTGAGCCAGATTACGAGCAAAAGGAGCAAATTTGTGGGAACATATTGATATAGTGGCCACACCTTCTTTTTCCAGTCGTATGGCATCTAAAATAACCCATGTGGTACAGGAACCACAGTCTCCCAGGGCCAGTATAGAAACATCTCCCTGAGCAGCCTTTTTCAGTTGTACATCACTGGCCCCGGCCCCGGCTGGTTTTTCAGAGTGAATAATTTCCACGTCTAGTAAATGAGAACCAATAGTTTCCAGAATAACATCGGCATGGGGTTTGGTATTGTCAAAAAGGGAAATTTTAGAGATTTTTGAGGGAATTTCATTTAAGTCAATTTTTTCTCCTCCAAAATCGGCCAAAGGATCCATTACTTCCATTTCAGTTACATTAACTTTCACAAATACCACTTTTTTATAATTATATTCTAAGAATTAAATGATTTGAATATTAATCTAAATTAAATCCAATTAATTAAAATCAAAAAATAAAGATTGAGAATTTTAGATTATTCTTCTAATCTCAACCTTTTAATGACAAAATCCTTATCCAGGGACAAGATAAATGAAGCGGCACGTGGCCCCATTTTCTTTCCAATAACCACTCGATAAATGGCCTGGAAGGCCTTTTGTGGTTTTAAATCGTGTTCTCTGAGGATATTATACATTTCATCGTGCAGTTCCTCTGGATTAAGATCTTTCTCTTCCAGTAAAGTGGCCATATCCTTTAAAAATGCTGTTTGTTCCGGAGATAAATTCGCAGGAGGCATCTTTTCCTGCACCTGGAACTTGACAAAGCCCGGAGCATAGGTATCCAGCCAGTTTTTAACATGAATTATTCTTTTTTGTAAAATATCTTTTAAATCATCAGATAAATCTTCAAATGAATTATTTTCCATTTCTTCCGGTAGCTGGGAGTTTCTCTGTAATATATGGTAGATTTTTTCCAGGTCATCACCAGCAATCTGATAGGCCACCGTTAAGAAACGATAGGATGGCCGGAATGGCATTTTCTCTGTTTCCTGGATTTGAGACATTTGGTAGATTTTTTTAAGTTTCCCTTCTTCCTTTTCAGAGGCTGCTTCTTCTTTGCAGAAGTATATTTGCTCCACCCGGTCAAACTGTTCCACAAAGTCTAAAAATGGCATTTCTGGGTTGAAGTCCTTGTGTTTCATTGGTTTATTTCTAAATAAGAAATAATTTAGACTCTCAGCAGGCCCAATTTCCAACCACTGTCCTGGAGTGAAAAATACTCCGTGTGACTTACTCATGGCCTCTCCTTTAAGGGTGATCCACTCGTAAGGAACTGGATAAGGTGCTTTGTAATCAAAAATGTCCTGAGAAATTACACTGCTCACATCATAGGATCCTCCACTGGCAGCGTGGTCCTTTCCAAATGGTTCGCAGGTTATTCCAAATATTTTCCATCGGGCAGCCCATTCCACTCTCCAGGTGA
>DAWK01000175.1 GCA_002509745.1 Methanobacteriaceae archaeon UBA349
TTTTACCAACATTTGATGCATTTGTGGACCTTCCAAGTACTAAAAGGGGTATTCATATGTCTAGAAGCCCCGAAGCTATAAGTGAAGTACTAGAAGAAACTTTAGAAAATAATGCAGTGGAAGTAGAATCTTTATGTGCAGAAATAGTTAATTCCCTGCTAAAAAAGCATAAATACGCCAAAAGAGCTGAAGTGAGCATGAAAAGTGATTACATGTTCATAAAAAAGTCTCCTGTGACTAATCTCAAAACTCAAGAAATGAGTAAATTAATGGCCGATGCTGTTGGCTATAGAAACGGGGATAAAGTAGTAATACGTAAGATGGTTGGTGTAGAAGTAGTAGGAATGACCGTATGTCCTTGTGCCTTGGAATCTGTTAAAGAATCATCAAAACAAGAATTATTAGAATTCTTAGATGAAGAAACTACTGAAAAAGTACTGGATACCGTTTCATTTTCTTCACATAACCAAAGAGGCAGAGGAATGGTGATGATTGAAGTTCCTCAAGACCACACTATTCGAGCTGAAGACCTTATAAGGATAATAGAAGATTCTATGAGTTCTTATGTCTGTGAGCTACTTAAAAGACCAGATGAAAACGCTATTGTAGTACAGGCCCATAAAAATCCTATGTTTGTAGAAGACTGTGTGCGAAATATGGTAAATCGAATAGTGAAGGAATACTCCCATCTGCCTGATGACACCATGGTAACAGTTCGACAAGTGAATGAAGAAAGTATTCATAGGCATGACGCATTTGCAGAAAAAGTAGCTACAATGGGTGAATTAAAGTACGAAATTGAAGGAATCACTGATAAACAAATTAATGAAGGTTAATATATTAATTTGATTTTATCATGAATTTTTAAAGATTTAAAGTTCTTAATTTCTTTTTTAATCTTTAATTACTTTTTATCTTAATTGATTGATTTAAATACCTATCATTAATTAGATTTCAGGACAAATATGGGAAATCCCAATTAAAATGAAATCTTTAAATAGAAATAGTTTATAAAATTAAATTATTATATTTATTTTATTCATTAGCATTAAATCTATGAGGTGTTTTATTGATAAACTTACACAAAGTAGCCGGGAGCATAATGGGGTATCTGGAAGCATTTGATGGATCAAGAGCCGCATTAGATGCAGATAAAATATTGATTGTTCGAGGAAGATCTAGGAAGCGCCTAAAAGCAGAAAATATGGCTGAAGAACTGAATGGACTTATGGCCTCCATTGATGCCCAAGAAATTGATATGTTTTCTGAAGAATCCACTGCATTAATCAGTTTAATGGATGAACAGATAAGATCCAGCGTTGATATTAATGTAGAAACTGATGTTGCAGGTATAGAACGTTTAAAAGAGTCTTTAGAATCTATGAACTGTTTTGTCGAATATAAGCTAGGTTTAACCAGTAAGGCAGGTTTTTTTATTGTGATGTGGAAAGATAAAAGTGGAATTGGACCCTGCTTTGTTGAAATTGTACTGGCCAATGCAGAAAACTAATTATCATATTTATTTAAAAAAATAATTCTATTAAATTAAATCTATTTTTAAAATAATAATTAAATAATAATTAATTAGCAAAAAATTGATGCTTTGATGAAATTAAGAGGCCAGACATCATGAATTTATCCCAATTTTCAAAAAAAGATATAGTTAAACTTTTAAATTATGAAGGGAACGATATATTAAATTTAATGATGGATGGAAGTTCTAAAAGAGAAGGGTCAGTTATTACTTTTTCAAAAAATATTTTCATACCATTAACTGAAGTTTGTAGAAACACTTGCGGGTATTGTACCTTTCGTAAAGATCCTGAACAGTTAGGAAATCATTTATTGATGCAATTACCTGAAATAATTTCTAATATAAAAAAATCTGAAAAATATGGTTGTAAAGAAGCTTTATTCACTTTTGGAGAGCGTTCTGATGAAATTAAAGATGTTAAAAATCTTTTAGATCAACTTGGATTTGGAAATATGAGTGAATACCTATACTATGTTTGTGAGGAAACTTTGAAAAAAACTGGACTTTTACCACACAGTAATCCTGGAGTGATAAGTAGAAAAGAGCTTAAAATGCTTAAAGAAGTAAATGCTTCCATGGGAATGATGTTAGAAAATTCTAATCCCCGATTAATGGAAACTGAAGCCCATAAAAAAAGTCCTGGGAAAAACCCATGGCTTAGAATACAGACCATAGAAAACGCAGGTAAATTAAAAATTCCATTCACCACAGGAATCTTAATTGGGATTGGAGAAACCTTAGAAGAGCGGGCTGAATCACTTTTAGAGCTTCGACGTATACAAAATAAGTATGGGCATATTCAAGAAATAATTATCCAAAATTTCAGATCAAAACCAGGAATTCCCATGGAAAACCATCCTGAACCTTCTCTTTTAGAAATATTAAAAACCGTGGCCGTAGCCAAGATTATTTTTCCAGATGTGAGTATTCAAGTTCCCCCTAACTTGAACCGAGAAACAACTCAAATGTTCCTTCTAGCCGGAGCAGATGATTGGGGTGGTGTTTCGCCAATAAGCAAAGATTATGTTAATCCAGAGGCCCCCTGGCCAGAAATTGATGAATTAAGAAAACTTACAGTCGCGACCGGATTTTCTATGAAAGAAAGGCTTCCCGTATATCCCCAATTCATCAATTCAGAATTTTTAAGTGAAAATATTCTGAAAAAAGTAGAGTCCATGGACTTAAATGATTAATAAGAATTTTTATTTTCAAGTCAAATTTCATTAAAATTCATTAATGTTAATTAAGAATAAGCTTCTTTGAATTTAATTATGAATTTAGTGCCTTCACTTTCATCCAGCTTAATTTTTCCTTCAAGTTGTGCAACCAAGGTACAAACTATTTGAAGCCCTAATGAGTCAGTATATTCAAAATTTAGACCTTCTGGAAGACCAACACCATTATCTCCAACCTGCAAGATAATATCTTCCCCAATAGAACAAACTGCAATAGATATAAGTGGATTTTCTAAAGTTAAGTTGTAATTAGTCAAAGAAGCTGATTTTAAGGAAGATATCTCATCTGATTCTGAATCATCTTCAGATGCATCACCTATTTCCAATGGAGCATAGTTATCTAAAACTGTCTGTTCTGGAAAAGCATATTTGAAACTGTTAGAAATTAGTTCATTTAAAATTAATCCACAAGTTATAGCTTGATCTATGTCTAATAAAACATCCCCTACATCAATAATGACTTCAATACCATTTTGGTGAGCATATGAATTTTCAAGAGAACTTACCAAACTTCTAACATATTCTGAAAAATCTACTTTTTCCATACCCTGTGATCCATACAATTTTTCATGGATTAATGCCATAGACCTTATTCGATTTTGACTATCCTCAAACATGGCTTTTGTTTTTTTATCATCTACATGTTCTGACTGAAGACCAATTAAACTGGAAATAACTTGCATATTATTTTTAACCCGGTGATGAACCTCTTTTAAAAGAATTTCCTTTTCTTTTAAAGAAGACTTAATCTTATTTTCCATTTTTTTACGATAAGTTACATCTCTAATGGTTACAATGAATCCTTTAGAGTTCCCTTTAGAATCTTGAGTGAGTGCCATATTCATTTCAGCCACGAAAATTTCACCATCTTTTTTCCGGGCTTTATGTTCAATGTTTCTAAGTGCACCCCTTTTAACAACAATGTCCATGTTTTTCGAAAATAAATCATTTTCTTCCGGAATTAAAATATCAAAAATAGTCTCTGAAACCAGCTTTTTTTTATCATCCCATCCCATCATAAAGGATGCCTTTTCAGAAACATAAGTTATTTCGCCATCTAAATCCGTAGCAATGAAACCGTCCGGACTAGCAGTTATTAGAGTACTGTACATTTCCTCTAAATCATTTCGAGCCATTTCTGCCTGTTTTCTAGGAGTTAAGTCCCTAATATTAAGAACTATTCCTCTAACTGCAGGATCTTTAATTAAATTCTGGACTATAATTTGACAGGTCAGCCATTCACCATCTTCGTGCTGGCAGCGAACTTCAAAATCAGCATCAGATCCTGAGCCATTGATATCATCAATTAATACCTCATTAAGCCGTGGAGCATCAGCATTATGAATAAAATCAAATATATTGAAACCCAAAAACTCATGAACCTTATATCCAAAAACTCTTTCTACTGAAGGACTAGCATAAGTAATATCGCCCTGATGATTTAAAACCATGATAACATCCAAAGCATTCTCAATTAGAGATCTGAAATGTTTTTCACTTAGTTTAAGGGCGTTGTTTACTTTTTTAAGTTTAGTAATGTTTCTGGCTGCGGCAAAAACACCTTCCACTTCCCCCTTCATGTTCCGATATACCGAAGCATTGAATGATACATCCATGGTTCGGCCAGAAATATGGCGAAGGGTTAGAGAATAATCTTTAAGAGAGCCATAAAAGAGAGTTTTTTGATAACCTTTCATGGCCTTTTCAGGATCGGTAAAGTATTGTGAGAAATCAGTGCCAATAAGATCTAGCCTAGAAAGTCCAGTGCTATTTTCAGTTGCTCCATTAACATCCATTATTTCTCCATTTTCACTAATAGTTACCATTGGATCCAAGCTAACTTCAATAAGATTCCTAGAATAATTTAAAGAAGACTTTAATTCTTCTTCAACATTCATCTGCTCCCCAATGTCCCTGCAACTGATAACCGCGCCCGTAATTTCATTTGCGTTTGAAACTGAACTAATCATTGTTTCTATCCACTTATAACTGCCTTGAATTGTTTTAAGCCTTTTTCGTATTTTTCCAGGTCGTTCAGTTTCTATACAGTTATTGAAACAATTTATAGTTCTTTCTAAATCTTCAGGATGCACCAATTCAAAAAAAGTATTTCCTAAAATATCTGTAGGCCAATATCCCAGTAGTTTCTTAATAGAAGGACTAATATAAAGGAATTTCCCATGAAAATCTAACTGTCCTACAATATCAGCCATATTTTCCGTGATTAATTCCAGGTAATTTTGAGCAGCTTTAAGTTCATTTTCAATCTGATTTTTATAAACTGACATTTCTAAGGCAAATCGGAGTTCATTATCATCAAAAGGTTTTAAAATATAATTTCTGGGCTCAGTGGACTTTGCCCTATTCATAGTACTTTCATCGGCGAATGCAGTGAGGTAAATAATAGGAATATTTAAAGTATCCTTAATTTTTTCAGCAGCATCAATTCCATCAAGATTGCCCTTTAAAACAATATCTAACAAAACAATGTCCGGTTTTTTTTCTAAGGCCAAATCTATTGCGTCTTCCCCAGAAGAAGCGACAGCAACAACATCAAAATCCCAGGATTTAAGTTTATTTTTTATTTGGAGAGCAGTTATACTCTCATCCTCAGCTAAAAGCACTTTAACCCCTGACATTCCTGACCCCTATATTTTTAATTCATAAAATACTGTTAATTTAATATTATAATTAATTAATATAGCAAATATAATTAAATAGACTGTTTGTAAAAAATGGAAAAATTTATTAATGACACTTCAAAAAAGCGCCGCTAAACTTTAGGTTGGCCTAAATCTTTTTAATATCTTTAAGCTGTTTTTCAAGCCTATGTGATTTTTCTATCTCCTGTTTTTTTTCATTTTCCAATAGGGAAATGTTTTCTTCAAGATTTTCTTTAAATGATATGGATTTTTTCTCTAATGCCATATAATCCTTGCTTAAAGAATTATTAGCCTTTCTCAAATTCATTATTTGAGATTTTTGGGATTTAATCTGACTATTAAACTCTTTTTCCATATCCAAATACTCTTTTTTAATTTTATTAGCCTGTTTTTTAAGCTGAGATTTATTTTCTCTTAAAGCCTTATTTTCTTCTAAAAGAGCTTTATATTGGCGTTCATAAGTCATTAAAGAGTTTTTAAGCTCATCTGGAGATTGATTATCGTTGGTGCCATCACCTGCTGTATTTGAGGATAAACTATCCTCATCCAATTCAACATTTAAAGATTCATTTATTTCCATTTGAACATTCAATTTGTTTTTTAGCTCTTTTTCAGAGCTTTTGAATTCTTTAACCTTAGAAATAAGGTCATTTTTTTCAGATTCTAGATCTTTAATCTTTTTATTATAGTTTTCGAGAAGTTTATTGTTTTTCTTGATTAAATTCGCTTCTCTTATTTCAATTTCCTGGACGTTATTAGTCATTTTTTCAAGTTCATTGCTCGAAATATTATTAGATGTTTTTAAAGAATCTGAAGGATTATGAGATATAGGAGAATTGGAAGAATTAGAATCATTTTCCAAGCTAGAGATATCTTTAATGTTTTTTTCAATATTCACTGGGGAATTTTTCAAAATTTGTCCAGATGCCCAAAATAGAGGATTATAATTGTTTAAATCATTTAAAAGATTTATATTCCAAGCTAGGTAGCTATTAGGACTAATTTGAGATTTAATTTTTAGATTATCCAAATTTTTAGATGTTTTTACAGAATTAATATATTTAACCAGGTTGTTTTTTTCATGTCCTGTAAACATTCTTATGAAATTATTTGAATCAGATGAATATTTTTTAAATAAGTCATCTGCAAAGAAAATAGAACCATCTTCATAAAAAACACAAATGAATCCATCAACAAGATTTAATAATGATTTTAAAAGATTTTTTTCCACTTTCAAATCATTTTCAGATTTTTTAACATTAGTAACATCTTTAATTAGTACTGAAACACCTTTTTTAGATGGATACGCATTTATTTCAAAAAATTCATTGTTTGATTTTTTGTATTGGTCTATTATACTCAAGTGTTTTTGCTGTTTAAAAGCATCCAAATATAATTTTTCTGTTAAACTTCCTTTAAGTTCTGGAAACATTTCATAAATTGATTTACCTAAAGCATTTTCAGAACCAATACCTGTGAGATTCTCAGCAGCATCATTCCAATGAATGCAATAAAATTCAGAATCAAATGCAAAGAAAACATCATCAATAGAATTAATCATGAATTCATAATCAGAGATTGGGATTTCAGTTTTATTTTTAGGAATTTTTTCGGAAACTGGTGGTTCTTTCATTTTCTTAATATGAATTAAATAACCACTAGAACTTTTTTTGCTTTTAGAAGGAATTTTATTTCCATTTAATCGTAAATATAATCCTTTTTCAACTAACTTAGAAATTTCAGGATTTAGATTTATCTCTTGTGGTTCAAATCTGGACACGTAATTTATATCATCGCAATCTTTTAGATTAATTACATCACGGTTAAGTCCTAAATTATCAAATAAATTAATATTAATATCTTTAAGATGTTTAGTTTTAAAAAATTTTAAGAAAAGATTATTGGCCTGAATTAAATTTCCATTATTATCAAAAATTGCTGTTTCTTGTGGAAATTGCTCAGACACATTGTCTATAGCACCCATAGAAATTTCAAGATCTTTTAATAGATTTATTTCATTAAAAAGAATAGATAATCCATTAAATTCCATTTTTTCGTTATTTAATGGAGATATAACATATTTTATGGCCTTAAAATATCCTGAATCTGCTTCAAGCCAAGTAATACCACTTAAATCTTCAGATTTAGATGCATCTAGTCCTGAAAAAAATGAAACTGGATCCAATTGTTTTTTATCAAACCCGCCATTGCTACTTTGAATTGAGTTTATTTTAAGCAGTTCAGTTATATTCATTCCTAAGGCATTTTCCTGTGGAATTTTAGTTATTAATGATGCTTCAGAGTTAGTAAACTTTATTATTCCTTTACTATCTGTAACAAAAATTCCGCCATCATGTTGAGGCAAATCTATAGATAAAACATTTCTACCAGCATTCCCTAATTTTTCAAGATTATGTTCATATAAAGCTTGATCGATGTTTTGGCGGAGTATATCTATATCAAAAGGTTTTAAAAGGTAAGCAAATGGGCGTGTACTTTTTGCACGCTCTTGTGTATTTTTATCACCATGAGCAGTCAAGTAAATTATGGGAACTCCCATATTCTTTTTAATTTCCTCAGCAGCGTCAATCCCATCGATTTTACCCTTTAGAAAAATATCCATTAAAACCAAATCTGGTTTTATCTCTTCTGCTTTTTTTATGGCTTCTTTTCCTGAAAAAGCAAAAGTAGGAACATCATATCCTGCTAATTTCAACTTCCGCTGAAGTTCCATAGCAGTTAATCCTTCATCTTCCACAATTAAAATTTTTGCAGCAGGCATATTAATACATTTCCCCTTATAAGCTTTTTAAAGCATTTATTTCTCCAATAGCCCATTATAAAATATAATCGATAATAAATACCCATACTATTATTATGATTTATAATATTTAATCTTAGTTATTATTTATTATAGGCTGAGGATTAATCCTTATTAAAATCGTTTAAATTTAAAATAAAGAATTTTAATCTACTTAAGATGATTTCAAATATAAATATATTTTCTCAATCCCATTCCCATCTAATTAATATTTTATTTAATATTGGGTATTCTATTTAGTTATTTTAGCATCTATAACCACATGTACAACTCCCGGCGAATATTTTTTTATAACTCGCTTATTAAGAATCTCAACATCCATACCACCAGCAGACTTTCGGATTCTCTCCTCTGGCCTTTCGAATTTTATTTTTTCATAAACGGACTCATGATAATGAATAATTCCCGATTCATCGAGAGCAGCAATTGCAGATTTAAGATAGTCCTGAGTGTTACCAATATATCCCATCAAAACCCTATCTACAGAAAACTGAGGGGCAATATCCATAGAATCTCCTAAAACAGGCTTGACAATATTCTCCACTTTATTTAATGACATATTTTCATTTAAATAACCGTAAGACACAGGATTTATTTCAATAGAATGAATTATTTCTGCTTTAGAGTGAACTGCTGCGGGAATGGTAAAATAACCAATACCCGCAAACATATCCAGCACTCTTTCCCCTTCCCCAATAATATTGGCTATTCTCATTCTCTCATTGGTATTACCTTTAGACCACATTACCCTGGCCACATCCAGCTTGAATATGCAGCCATTTTCACGATGTATAGTTTCGGTATTGGAACCCGCAAGTATTTTAACATCAGGTTCTCTTTTTTTGCCACCAATATTACCTAACTTGACCACAGTTTCAATTCCTTTCATTTCAAGAAGTTTTTTAGGATTTTCAATGTCTTTATCCACTAATAACACGTGGCCAATCTTTTTCCATTTCATAATATCAACTGGTTTTAATATCTAAATATGATAACTATGAATGTAATATACTGATAATAAATATTAAAATCTAATTATATTCTAATACCAAATTAATCTAAATGTTTTATTTTACTTTAAATATTTTTTAAGAAATTCAAGACAAAAAAAATAACTATAAGAAATGGCCAAATGCAATATTATATTAGATAGAAATAATTTTCTAGGAATTATTAGTTATTGAAAAATATAATTTAAAGAACTCACGGGGAGTTTTAAATGAGTAAAGTAAACAGAGATGAAATTTTAAGTATCCTTGCCAAATATGACAAGAAAGACATTACAATTGCTACTTTAGGAAGTCACACTTCCCTTCATATTTTAAAAGGAGCAAAAAAAGAAGGATTTAAAACTGCAGTAGTTTGTGAAAAAGGGCGAGAAGTTCCATATCAAAGATTTAAAGTGGCCGATGAATACATAATAGTTGATAAATTCAGCGATATTGTAAATGAAGATGTTCAAGAGCAACTTCGGGCCATGAACAGTATAGTAATCCCTCACGGATCTTTTATAGCATATGCTGGTCTGGATAGGATTGAAAACGATTTTAATGTTCCTATGTTTGGTAACCGAGATATACTACGCTGGGAAGCTGAAAGAAATTTAGAAAGGCAGATAATGATGGAATCGGACATAAGAATGCCTCTTAAATTCGATAATTCCGAAGATATTGACCGTACAGTTATGGTCAAATTCCCTGGAGCACGTGGTGGAAAAGGATACTTTGTAGCATCTACTAAAGAAGAATTTGATGCTAAAATAGCTAATATGCTAGAGCGTGAATGGATTGAAGAAGAAGATGTTCCTAAAGCCCATATAGAAGAATATGTTTCTGGTACCAATTTCTGTATCCACTATTTCTATTCCGCATTAAATGATGAAGTGGAACTTTTAGGTATGGACAGCCGATTTGAATCCAACATTGATGGTCTGGTAAGAATACCTGCTAAAGACCAATTAGATATCGGCCTGGACCCATCTTACGTTATAACTGGTAACCATCCAGTGGTAATGAGAGAATCCCTGCTTCCTCAAGTTTTTGAAATTGGGGACAATCTAGTTGAATCTGCTAAAAAATTAGTAAAACCTGGAATGAATGGTCCATTCTGTTTACAGACCATGTGTACTGACAACTTAGAAATTGTAACTTTTGAAATGAGTGCGCGTATAGATGGAGGAACAAACACTTTTATGAATGGTTCTGCATACAGCCACTTATTATTTGGAGAAGAAATGAGTATGGGTCAGAGAATTGCTCGGGAAATTAAAAACGCAATTTCTGAAGACAAGCTAGATGATTTAATCACTTAGTTCCCATATTTTTTTTCTTTAAATTTTAATTTAAATTTTTCAGTCATGAATTTTAATTTTAAGTGAATTCAACATGGACATTTTAATAATAGTTTCTGTGGCCATATCTGCGTTTATAGCAACTAATATCGATGATTTATTTCTTTTAACAGTATTCTTTGCCCATCCACAATATAATGATGCATCTGTAGTTATAGGTCAGTATTTAGGTATTTTTTCTTTGATATTGATAAGTATTCCAGTTTATATATTCAAATCATATATTCCAGATTTTTTCATGGTTTTAATGGGTTTTATACCACTTTTAATAGGATTAAAAGAAATTATAACACTATATAGGCTTGAAACAAAATCAAGAATTCCTATTTCAAACGGAAGTTCATTTAGTAATTCGGAGAGTAGTAATTCCAGTGGAAGTTTAAATAATAATGATAATAATACAGATAATGAAATTTTAGTTAATAAGGTTGATCAGCAAACTTTTTTTAAAGATAATCGGCTAAATTCAGGCAGTTACAGTATTTTTACTTGGTTTTCTGTGGCCTTAATAACCATTTCCAATGGAGTAGACAATATAGGAGTTTATGCTCCTTTATTTTCTACTTTGAATCAGATGGAGCTTTTATTAACCATTTTAATATTTTTGATTATGACTGGAATTTGGTGTTTTTTTGCTCATTTAATTATAAAAAACAAGCTTTTAGGAATTAAAATAGAAAAATATGGACATATAATCCTTCCTTTTGTTTTGATATTATTAGGAATAGGAATAATTGTTTCTAACTACATGAGAATGTCATAATTAAAATCTGTATGAAATACGTAAAATATAATGTCAAAGTAAAAATAATAAATCAATATTTACTTAAATAAAAATTGCGGATTTTAAAAATTCTCTCTAAGTTTAGCTTTAACAAGAAAATTATTTAAACGAAATATGGAATTAATATATAATTTTAAAGATTATATGCTAGTTTTTTTGTATTAAAAAGTTAAGAATAAGTCAATAATATTTATATAACATGANNGCACTACAACTGTCGGTATAACTTGCAAAGACGGAGTGGTTTTTGCTACCGAAAGAAGAGCCAGTATGGGCAATTTAGTCGCCCACAAGGTTGCAGAAAAGATCTTTAAAATTGATGATCA